>NZ_CP026118.1:600000-900000 GCF_004101865.1 Halobacillus litoralis | reverse complement strand
GTAACAGGTGAAGCGAAAGAAATCGCACTGGCTTATGCCAAAGGAATCGGCGGCGGTCGTGCCGGTGTACTCGAAACATCCTTCCAGGAAGAAACGGAAACGGACCTATTCGGAGAACAAGCGGTCCTATGCGGTGGTCTTACAAGCCTTGTGAAAGCAGGTTTTGAAACATTGACTGAAGCCGGCTATCAGCCAGAAGTCGCGTACTTCGAATGTATGCATGAACTGAAACTGATCGTTGACTTGATGTATGAAGGCGGTCTTGAAGGAATGCGTTATTCCATCTCTGATACCGCTCAATGGGGTGACTTCGTCTCAGGTCCACGTGTCATTGATGAAGAAACGAAAGCCCGCATGAAAGATGTATTGACTGATATTCAGACAGGTAAATTCGCCAAAGGCTGGATTCTTGAAAATCAAGTGAACCGTCCGGAATTCAATGCGATCAATTCCCGTGAAAGCAATCATCAAATCGAGAAGGTGGGTAGAGAGCTCCGTGAACTGATGCCGTTCGTCAAGAAGTCCCAATCCAAAGAAAAGGATGTGGTCACACATGGCTCACGTTAACGTTTTCGATACAACCCTTAGAGACGGTGAACAATCCGCGGGTGTCAATTTGAACCGTCTGGAGAAAATTGAAATTGCGAAACAGCTGGAGCGTCTAGGTGTAGATATCATGGAAGCAGGATTTCCTGCTTCCTCCCAGGCTGATTTTGATGCGGTGAAAGAAATCGCAGATACCGTCAGAGGTTGTTCGGTGACAGGCTTAGCGAGAGCTAACAAACGTGATATCGACATTGCTTGGGAAGCATTAAAAGGCGGAGCGGAGCCGAGGCTGCATATTTTTCTTGCCACCTCACCGATCCACATGACACATAAGTTGAAGAAAACCCCGGATGAAGTCGTTCAAACGGCTGTCAACATGGTTTCCTATGCGAAAGAAAAATTCTCACATGTGCAATGGTCCGCTGAAGATGCGCTTCGTTCCGATTATGACTTCCTTGTTCATATCATTGAAAAAGTCATTGATGCAGGGGCTACTGTCCTCAATCTTCCGGATACAGTAGGTTATACGACACCAGATGAAATCGGCAGACTTTTCCGCTACGTACAGGAAAATGTTCCGAATATCGACAAAGCGATCCTGTCTACCCACAACCATGATGATCTTGGGATGGCGGTCAGCAATTCGCTGGCAGCTATTGAAAGCGGCGCCCGCCAAATTGAAGGAACGATCAATGGCATCGGAGAACGTGCCGGAAATGCGGCTCTTGAAGAAATCGGTGTAGCACTGACAATCCGTCAAGATCGGTACGACTATCAAACGAATCTTGTTTTGAAAGAAATCAAACGTACGAGTGATTTGGTCAGCCGCCTGACAGGGATGATGGTCCCTGGGAACAAAGCAGTCGTCGGCCGGAATGCATTTGCTCATGAATCCGGCATTCACCAGGACGGTGTCCTGAAGGAGTCTTCCACTTACGAAATCATCACTCCAGCGATGGTTGGCATCGATTCCAATCGAATGGTGCTAGGGAAGCACTCTGGACGTCATGCCTTCAAACAAAAAGCAGAATCGCTTGGCTTCGAGTTGAATGAAAGTAAATTGAAAGAAGCATTCGAGTCCTTCAAGAACCTTACTGGTAAGAAAAAAGAGGTCACAGATGATGACTTGTTCGCAATCTTGACTGATACGCAAACCGAACACGAAGATCAGCCGAAATATGAATTGAAAGCTTTCCAAGTCCAATATGGAAGCATCACCCGCCCGACAGCAACTATCATTTTGACTCGTCCGGATGGAAAAGAAGTCGAAAAAGCGAACACGGGTGAAGGAAGTGTCGAAGCGATTTACAATACGCTTGATGATTTGATTGATGGGGATGTCCACTTGCAGGACTACCAATTGAGTTCGATTGGAAAAGGCCGTGACGCTCTAGCTGAAGTCCACGTTCAACTGACCGTCGACGGAATGAAAGCATCAGGGCGTGGATCCGCACAGGATGTGTTAGAAGCTTCGGCCCATGCGTTTCTGAACGCCGTCAATCGTACCCTTTATCAAAGTTACCGCAAAGCTTACCAACAAGTTCAAGTATAAAAAAAGAGGGGGATGTAAATGGAGAAACATATCGTTCTTTTGCCAGGAGATGGCATCGGTCCAGAAGTGACAAAAGCCGCAAAAAAAGTACTGCAAGCCGTCGCAGACCGTTACCAGCATTCATTCACATTTGAAAGTCATGACATAGGAGGAGTGGCGATTGACCAGCAAGGGACGCCACTCCCGGAAGATACCGTTAAAGCAGCAAAGAAAGCGGATGCCATTTTTCTCGGAGCGGTAGGTGGACCGAAATGGGATCAGCTTCCTGGCCATATGCGCCCGGAAAAAGGGTTGCTCGGTATTCGGAAGCAGCTCGGATTGTTTGCGAACCTCCGTCCTGTCAAAGCTTTCCCACAGTTGCTCCATGCATCTCCATTAAAACAGGAAGTTGTTGCAGCAAGCGATCTCCTGATTGTACGTGAATTGACAGGCGGGCTTTATTTCGGGCAGCCGAGTGAACGTCGTAATGGCGGAAAAGAAGTCGTAGACACTCTTGCCTATGAACGGAGCGAAATCGAAAGGATTGTCGATCAGGCTTTCAAAAGCGCCCGTGTCCGTAGAAAGCAGTTAACATCTGTTGATAAAGCGAATGTGCTTGAATCGAGCCGTATGTGGCGCGAAGTAGTAGAAGAGAAGAGCAAGGAATATCCGGATGTCCTTGTTGAGCACATGCTTGTTGATGCTGCCGCAATGAAGCTCGTCACCAACCCGGCTTATTTCGATGTACTTGTAACTGAAAATATGTTCGGTGACATATTGAGTGATGAAGCCTCTGTCCTGACAGGATCGCTTGGAATGCTGCCATCAGCAAGCTTGAATGAACATGGGGTCGGTCTTTATGAGCCTGTTCACGGCTCTGCGCCGGATATTGCCGGACAAAACAAAGCCAATCCACTTGCCAGTATTCTATCTGTTGCTATGATGCTGAAGCATTCATTCGGGATGGAAGAGGAAGCGGAACAGGTCGAGGCAGCTGTCCATGAAGTATTGGATGAAGGGTATCATACTTCTGACATTGATCTCGTCGGTGGCATCCAGGTGAGCGGCAGCGGACTGGCGACCAAGGTAGTCGACCAGATCAGCACCAGTGATACAACTGAGAATATTATGCGGTGTTATGTATAAAGGAAAGAAGGGAGCGGAACGGAATGAGTCAGCCAAAAACGATTGTCGAAAAAATTTGGGATCAGCATGTCGTCCACGAAGAAGAAGGGAAGCCGAATCTCCTCTATATCGACTTGCACTTGATTCATGAGGTGACCTCTCCCCAGGCGTTCGAAGGGCTGCGGATGAGTGGGCGGAAAGTACGCCGTCCTGACCTCACTTACGCGACGATGGATCACAACGTGCCGACGATCCACAGAAATGTCATCAAAGACGCAGTGTCAAAAAAGCAGATGGAGACTCTCGAAGAAAACTGTGAAGAATTCGGCGTCCACTTAGCTGATATCAATCATCCAGACCAGGGAATCGTCCACGTCATCGGTCCAGAATTAGGCCTGACCCAGCCTGGGAAAACCATCGTTTGTGGAGATAGCCACACTTCTACACATGGAGCTTTTGGAGCTTTGGCATTCGGGATAGGAACGAGTGAAGTAGAACACGTGCTTGCAACTCAATCGCTATGGCAGGCACGGCCCAAAACCCTGCAGATAAAAGTAGATGGCAAATTAGGTACGGGTGTAACCGCTAAAGACTTGATTCTGGCCATCATCGGAAAATATGGTGTTCGATTCGGTACTGGGCATGTCATTGAATATACGGGAGAAGCTGTCCGTAACTTATCGATGGAAGAGCGGATGACTGTCTGTAATATGTCCATTGAAGCAGGTGCGAGGGCAGGCTTGATCAGCCCGGACGCGACTACCGTCGATTATTTGAAAGGCAAACGTTATGTTCCAGAAGGGAAAGATTTTGAAGAAGTGGCAGACCAGTGGTTGTCTTTAGCCTCTGATGAAGGCGCCGAATATGACCAGACATTGACTATTCATGCCGATGAAATTGAACCTCAAGTCACTTGGGGAACCAATCCATCGCAATGCGTCCCTGTCGGTGGGCATGTTCCGGATCCTGAGGCTGCTGAAGATGATCGAGACGGTATCGAGCGTGCAATCGCGTACATGGGACTTGAGGCCAATCAAGACATTGAATCCATTCCGATTGAACATGTGTTTATCGGTTCCTGCACCAATTCAAGGTTGAGCGATCTTCGGAAAGCAGCTGAAATCGTCAGGGGCGGCCGTGTTCATAAAAATGTGAAAGCCCTTGTCGTTCCGGGATCGAAATCTGTTAAAGATGCTGCTGAAGCAGAAGGGTTGGACACGATTTTCCTTACAGCCGGGTTCGAATGGCGTGATGCTGGGTGCAGCATGTGTCTGGCAATGAATGATGATATTGTCCCGCCAGGCGAACGTTGTGCATCGACTTCGAATCGTAACTTTGAAGGCCGGCAGGGTAACGGGTCCCGTACCCATTTGGTCAGTCCGGAAATGGCTGCCGCCGCTGCTTTGGAAGGCCGGTTCGTCGATGTCAGAAAATATGCAAGTGCAGTAGGAGGTTTTAGCTGATGGAACCGATCAAGCAGCACCAGGGGCTTGTCTATCCCTTGAACCGAGCGAATGTCGACACAGACCAAATCATCCCGAAGCAATTTTTGAAGCGGATTGAACGTCAAGGGTTCGGACAGTTTCTTTTCTATAACTGGCGTTTTCATGACGATGGGACGCCACGGGAGGACTTCTCTTTGAACGACTCCAAATACGACGGGGCTTCAATCCTGGTCGGAGGCGAAAACTTCGGGTGCGGATCCTCCAGGGAACACGCACCGTGGGCGATTCAGGACTTCGGATTCAAAGTTGTCATCGCCCCGAGTTTTGCCGACATTTTTTACAGCAACTGCTTCAAAAACGGGATTTTACCAATCCAGTTACCGAAGCCGGTTGTCGAGCAGCTGATGGAAAAGGCGAGTGAAGAGAAGTATGAGCTGAATGTCGATTTGAAACAACAGGTCGTCGATGACGGTGATTTAGAGGTATCCTTCGATATCCAGCCCTACCACAAAGAAATGCTTCTGAATGGGTGGGACGAGATCGCTGTTACGTTGACGCATGAAGACAAAATCGACCAATACGAAAAAAAATCAAAAGGAGTGAAGACGTTGGGGATTTCTTAACGCTAGCAAAAGTAATGGATGCACAGGAACAACTGAAAGAGGTGGTGCACCGCACACCGCTTGAAACATCATCAACCTTCAACGGAAGGACCGGACAGCACGTTTATTTGAAAATGGAAAACCAGCAGAAAACAGGTGCCTTCAAGGTGCGGGGGGCTTCCTATAAAGTTGCCTGCCTGACCGATGAGGAAGCATCACGGGGCGTCATCGCTGCCTCAGCTGGTAACCATGCACAAGGTGTGGCCCTGGCCGCGTCCAAACGTGGGATTACAGCAAAAATCTTCATGCCGGAGGCGACCCCACGGGCTAAAGTAGAAGCTACGGAAGGGTATGGTGCCACTGTCGTATTGACAGGAGAATCGTTCCAGGAAGCCTATCAAGAAGCTTTGCTCGAGCAAAAGCGGATGGGGGCGACTTTTCTTCATCCGTTCGACGATTATGACGTAATGGCCGGCCAAGCTACTGTCGTCGTTGAAATGCTCCAACAACAGCCCGAATTGGATACAATCTACGTTCCGATCGGGGGAGGTGGCTTGATCAGCGGAGTCGCATTTGCAGCCAAACAGTTGAAGCCGGACATTAAAGTCATCGGAGTTCAATCAGCAAAAGCTCCTTCGACGTACAATGCTTTATACAAAAAAGGCCCTGAAAAACTGACTTCTGTTTCAACGATCGCTGACGGAATCGCCGTGAAGGAAAAAGGGAAACTCACCTATTCGTGCATCCAGAAATACGTGGATCAGGTGATCACTGTGGAAGAACACGAAATTGCCAAGGCGATGCTTTTGTTACTTGAGCGGGAAAAGACGCTTGTCGAAGGTGCTGGAGCTACAGCGCTCGCTGGCCTTCTCAGTAAATGTGGCACGCTCAAAAGTGAACATTGCGGCGTTATTTTGAGCGGTGGCAACATGGATCTATCCCGGTTACCGCTGGTCCGCAGGCTAGCCAACCCAAAAAAGATGGTCATCGCGTAAGGTGACAGCCGAGAAGAGACATGGACTCTCTTCTTGGCTTTTTTATTTTGCTCTGTTAAATCTCTTTGTTGATTTGATTTCGAGATGTTTGACGAGTGAATAGGGCCGGCGGGGAATGCTAAAATTGTTTCTCGAAATCACTCCAAGGATAAACTGCTTTAAAATAAAAATGGTGATCCTTCAGGGGGAGGGAAAAACCCGTTTCACCCGTGAAAAATTTCAATACATAATAATTAGTATAGAACACTTTGTAATCGTTCTCCCACCCACCATCCGCTCTCAATGGTGACTTAAAACCGAGCCTTCAATAATCCGGTCGTTTTGTTATGGAAAAAAGGACTCTGAGGATAGAAGTGGAAGTATTTATAATAGAGGATTTTTTAATATAAGGAAGGAAAAGGAGAGGTTGTAAATGGCTTATGAACAGAAGACGAAAGAAAACGATAAAGATGTCATGGAATTCATTGAACAAGTCGACCATCCAAGAAAAAAGGAAGACGCTTATAAATTAATCGATATCTTCACGGAAGCCACTGGTTATGAAGCGAAAATGTGGGGAGAAAGCATTATTGGTTTCGGTTCCTATCATTACAAATATCCGACAGGTCATGAAGGGATCGCTCCTCTGGTCGGCTTTTCTCCTCGTAAAGCTAAAATCAGTTTATATTTTGCCACAGGTGATCAGGAACGAGAGAAATTATTAGCAGACTTCGGAAAACATAAAAGCGGAAAAGCTTGTGTTTATATTAACAAAGTGGATGATATTGATGTCGATGTACTTAAGGCCTTGATATGCCAATCGGTCACGTTTTTACGAGAAACATATCCAGATTGATAAAGTAGAGGATCTGTCAGGTCGGCAGCTTATTTCTATTATATTCTCATGCATCTTATCAGAGGGTGAGTGTAGTAAATAGAAATTGGCAATATTTTATACGTCCTTATCCATCCAACTGTTGTATAATGTAAAAAGGTTCAAACCGAATATTTGAGCTCACTAATCTTCGATGAGGTGACTATGAAGTGCATGTTGATATGAAAGAAAAAGAATTGATAGTAATAGGGAAGAAAATCGAGGAAAGAAAATATAAGATTTCTGATGCTATGAAGATAGAAGGAGAAGACACACAAAGCGGACAAATCCGGATTGAACTGATTCAGCTTTTTTCTGACGGCTTGCAACATGGAGTCGAAACGACATTAGCCAATATCACAGATTGGGCCGAAAAAATTGGGAACCTGGCTATAGAGCATGGGGCTCAATTAGATGAAACCTTGAAAGGGACAGCCGTCATCCGATCTTTTTTATGGGAGGAACTTGAGCAAATCATCAAGGAGGATGACCGCTTCAACTTGGATACTGTATTCCGTGTCACACGGACCATCGATCCCCTTCTCGATCAGGCGATCTACGCGTATAGTACCTCGTTTGTTCAAGCACATAAGGCTTCTATGGATGAAGCTCAACAGGAATTCCTGAAATTATCCGCTCCCGTGGTACCGCTCATGGAGGGCGTGGCCGTTCTGCCGATAATAGGGAGCGTTAATGATGAGAGAGCCTATTATCTGATGGACACGACTTTGGATGAAGCGACACGTCGACAACTGAATTATCTGCTCATCGACCTTTCCGGTGTGACAGTGATCGATACGATGGTAGCTAATAGTATCGGCAATATCATCAGTTCTTTGGAATTGGTCGGGGTGACTGCCATCTTAGCAGGCATCCGACCTGAAGTGGCCCAGACTATGGTCACATTAGGAATCGACTTTTCTGACATCAAGACTTACAATTCTTTGCAGCAGGCACTCTCTGTGCATGTATTTACCAAGTAGAGAATTGCCTGACCTCGATAAGATTAGTCGCGGTCAGTTGTTTTATTTTCCTCCTATAATAAAACAGCGGGAGTCCCTCTCCCTTTTTTCAAATCCCGTTTACACTTATTTTCATCACACTTCCCATCCTGAATTTACCGTAGCAAATCCAACCACATTTGCTAAGATTAATGATATAATTTCTTAAAAATAGAAGGGAGAAGATTTATATGGCACTGACTTACGACTACTCAAGTCACCTGAAACAATTTTTCGAGAAAAACAGTCAAATCTTTGAACAAACCCTTTTATCTGAAGCGGTGAATGTCAAAGATAAGATCGATGAAATACTTAGGATAGGGAACATCGACCTTGTTACAAATGCCCACCATTTAGTTGTTTATATTATAGATGGAGAAGATGAGGCACTGAAGAAGTTTGCTGAAAAGGAAGGAATCGCCTGGGCGACCCACTCTATTGCATTATCCTTCAAGTTGGAATGGGTGCAAGCGATCCGGAGAACATTGTGGGATTTAATCGAGAAATATTATAAAGAGAATAATAAGTATGAAATTGGTGATTTCTTCAGGTTAGAAACAGAAGTCAATAATCGTGTTGATGAATTTCTGAATACATTCTTTATCAGCTATTCTACATATAAAGATTCGCTGATCAATGCTCAACGGGAGTTGGTCGAAAATTTATCCGTCCCCATCATACCGATTGACTCTTCTGTCTGTATTCTCCCTCTTATAGGCTCAATGGATACTTACCGTACAGAAATTCTAAAAGAGAAAGTTCTGACTGAAGTGTCGGCATCGCGAATCGAGACATTGATTATGGATTTATCTGGGATCGCATCAATGGATAGCGAGAGTATCGTTGATTTATTGAAGAGTATTGACGGCATCGCCATGATGGGATGCAGAACCGTAATCACAGGTTTGAGGAAAGAAATCGTAAGAGAAATGACGAATGCGGGAGTCAATTTCAATCAGCAGACAGAGACCTTAGGAACTCTGCAGCAGGCTTTAAATGAATATTTCGTCATTCAATAATAAGCTGAAAAAATGGCCACCCTTCTGGAGCTGCTGAAAAAATCCTTTTCCATCTTGAGGAGCTGTTAACGTTTGTTGTTGCTTCTCACGAATCACATGTCGGTGGATGCTTGCCGCGGACACGGCCTCAGCTAACTTGGTCAGAAGATCACTTGACCAAGTGGATCTTCGGCTCGCGCTGTTCCCGCAGGCGTCACCACCGACCGCTCCTCGTGGAAGCAACGCGGCCTATCTGAAAAGAGTGATTTTCGTCAATTTATAAAAGGAAATCACTATCGACCTCGTTTCGCTTCCGAAGATCAAGGAATAAAAGGCTGAATGTCTCATCTAAATTATAAAAGAAGCCGAACTGAACGATAAAATCGTCCAACTCGGCTTCTTTATTTGATGCCTGACTCAAAAGTTGCAGTTCTTCAGTGGCCTCCCTTTTCTGAAGGTATGCGGCCATTTTTGAGGACGTTCTGACTCTGTCCTTATTGTTTATTATTAAAGTAATCCAGGAAAGCATGGAAAATTTCTGACCCTTGATATGAAAAAAGAGAAAGGGCAGTCAGAGAAAACATGCCGATCATAATCATTCGAAACCATAACATTATTGGTATCCTCCTTTGAATTAAATGATTGGATATTCAATCAAAGGTCTGCAATCACGAAATTGGATTGGAAGAAAACAGGAGTGAGAAATATCAGGTTTCGCTTAATCAGCAAAGACGTGTATAAGAACATCAGAATGACAAGTGGCGCGATGATATAGGTTTGAACCTGTGTCAGTGTGAAGCTGGTGTCTTTAAGGTCATCCTGTGGTGTTGAATTGTCCAGAATGATCATTTCCTGGGCATCTGTCTTATCGAAAGGCCCTAAGTCGGCTTTGAAGAAAAGAGGTGAGGAAACCATCATTAAGATGAGCATGAAACTATTGAACTTGCGCATCACCAATCTCCTCCTCTTAAACTAATAGTTTAATTGTACAAGAAATTTTCATTATATGAAACCTTGAACTCTAGGAAAAGGAGGGAATGAGTTGTCAAAAGAGCAGAAGACAGTGGGTAGATCAAAGAAAAGATGGAAGAAAGTTATTAAGATGACCGGTATCATCGCTTTTGTACTTATCTTATTCATGTATTTGAACAATACATCCCTTTTTGCGAAAAATGAAGGAAAAGATCCAACCTTGCTGGCCCACCGGGGCATGGCGCAGACATTTCCGATGGAAGGTATAAAGAGCAACACCTGTACAGCGGAAAGAATTCATGAACCTGAGCATTCTTACCTGGAAAACACCATTCCATCGATGGAAGCTGCATTTGAGGCGGGGGCAGATATTGTCGAGTTTGATGTTCAGCCAACGAAAGATGGGCAGTTCGCCATTTTTCATGATTGGACACTGGATTGCCGGACAGATGGCAGTGGTGTGACACGGGAGCATACGATGGAGGAATTGAAACAACTGGATATCGGATATGGCTATACAGCTGATAATGGAAAAACATTTCCTTTTCGTGGGGAAGGTGTTGGTTTGATGCCTTCACTTGAGGAGGTGTTACGTACTTTTCCTGATGAAGAATTTCTGATTCATATTAAAAGCGATGACCCAGCGGAAGGTAAGAGGCTTGCAAAGAAACTGGCCGCACTTCCAAAGAAGCGGTTAGAGCTTTTATCGGTGTATGGCGGCGATCAACCGATAAAACAATTGCAAACACTATTACCGAATTTGCGTGTGATGTCGATTGAAACAATGAAAAGCTGTTTGCTGCCTTATATTGCGACAGGGTGGACGGGCCATGTTCCAGAAGCATGTCACAATACCCAAATTCATCTTCCTGAAGGGTACGCGAAGTGGATGTGGGGCTGGCCGGGGAAATTCGTGAACCGCTTCAATGATGTGAATACACGAGTGATTTTAGTAGCAGGGGATGGACAGTGGTCAGAAGGCTTCGATCGTAAGGAAGACGTAAAGCGAATCGATCAATCCTATCATGGTGGAATATGGACGAATCGGATTGATAAGATCACACCAATATTTGAGTAAGAAGAGATTGGCGCTTGTTCGACACAATTTCCTTATTCACCTCCTTTTGTAATAGAGATTTCCATATAGGAGTGATTTCCCAATACTTTACCATCTAAATACGAACAATCAAAAAAATAATTCAATAATAATTCGTTTTTTATTTGAAGTGACACCGTGTTTTTGATATAGTAACACAGTAAACAAATTAAATGAATTTCTCGTATATCCTCAGTAATAAGGTCTGAGTGTCTCTACCTGGTTCCCATTGAAAGAACTAGACTACGAGTTGGAGCATACCAGCTGACAAGCTTTTTTGACTGCAGCTGCATTCAGTATGGGTTTTATGTGCAATGTTTCAACTCCTAAGGTCTGGAAGGTAGATATCATTCTGCTTTTCAGGCCTTTTTCTTTTGGCTTTATAAGGAGGTCATATACATCAAGGAGGGTAGCAGGAAGCAACAAAGGGAAAGTGTCCACACGAACAACATACACAAAGGAGATGTCATTCATGAAAAGCATCAGATCACTAAAAGTAGCAACAGCAGCCTTAATTACAGTCCTTTTATTATCTTTACTTTCCGGCTGCACTTCCACAACTCAGGGAGAAGGCGGAGCTGAGGAAGCAGACAAAGCAACAGAACAAAAACCGATCATCGTGCAAGGTCCGATGCCGATTGAAGCCGAAAATTTCGCTGAAAAGTTGAACAATGTGGAAGAAGAAAAATCGGGTACCTTTGTTTTTTATAAAGGAACGGTTGATGATTATCCTGTCATCGTAACGAAGACCGGAAAAGGGATGGAAAACACTGCAGCAGCCACAGCGGTGGCTATTGAAAAATATGATCCTGCAGCTATCATCAATCAAGGAACCTCTGGTGGACACGATCCCGAATTGCACGTATTTGATATCGTCTTAGGGGAAAAAACGACTAATATCGGATCATTAAAAACAGCCCATAAAGAGGACGGAGAAGGAATCGAGCCGAGAGATTGGATCCCAATGGATTTAATGGCTTCAGAAGGAAGTGCTGGAGAGGACCCGGACGCTGAAAACATTCGCTACTTCGAAGGCGATGAAACTTTACTGGAAGCAGCTGATGCTGTGAAAGATACCCATGAAAAAGGGAAAGTTGTCGAGGGGACCATCGGATCCGCTGATGTTTGGAACAATGAAGTCGACCGGATTCAATGGTTCCATGAAAAATACGGGACTTCTGTAGAAGAGATGGAAGGAGCAGCGGCAGCTCAAATCGCCAAGGCTTATGAAACTCCATATCTCGGCATACGTATTTTATCTAATAATAAAGTGAATGGCGGGGAATATAACCCGAACACGGCAGAAGCGAATCAAGATTATGTTTATGAAGTTGTAAAAGAATACATTTCTACTATACAGTAGGAAATGGACAGCCTGACCACATCTTCTTGGTCAGGTTTTTCTTTTAAGGTTTATGCTTTGTTCAAGTATGTTGTTGCTTCTCACGAATCGCTTGTCGGTGGATGCTTGCCGCGGGCACGGCCTCAGCTAACTTGGTCAAGAAGAGCACTTGACCAAGCGGATCTTCAGCTCGCGCTGTTCCCGCAGGCGTCACCACCGAACGCTCCTCGTGGAATCAACAGTGGCCCATCTGAAAAGAGTGTTTTTCTTTAATTTATAAAAGAAAATCGCTATCATCCGTCTTTTCCAGAAGGAGTGCTGCGCAAGCAATCCCCGCACCCCTTGCTGATATGTTCTTCTCGAAATTCGTTCAGAAAAATGCTGGCATATTTGAGTGAGACTCAAACATCTTAAGTTAATTACAGGGTTTCCTCCATGAATGCTCCCCTTGAGATGTAGTTTCGAGAGTCTTCCGAAACATATGGCAGGAAAGCGAGCCGTTTCCCAGCCGACCATAACCTCATACAAAGCCTCGAAATTGAGTCTTACCCAATCGGGAGCTTATATCAAAAAAACAACATCGAATTTTAACAGTGACAGGGGAGAAAGAGTGATCAATTTGGTGGAGAGGAATGCTCTTCCTATCTCAATGAACATTCTGCCCGGTAAATACAGCGTTGAATCTACACAAAATTCTTGAAATATATGGCTTTTGCAGATAGGATAATACCATTGGACGAACAACAATAGAAATAGACGGACTTATCTATCTGGCAAAAGATTCGATATCTTCCGTTCGCTTATGGAATAGGAGGATGCCCATGCGAAACTTTCGATTTGCTGAGCACTTATACATATTTTACTCGTTTGTCTTCATATTGAACGTCATTCATGTTTTCTGGTCGAATTCCATTCTTTATTCGGTCATCGGTTGTCTTGGAATTGTCATGATTGTCATGAACTTTCCTAGAGCTGATCGTGTTTTTAAAATTCTTGGAATCGTTCTCTTATCAGCAGGATCGTTTTTCTTTATCTCAAGCGATGTAACGATTGCAGAGGTCCCGACGTTCTTTGCTGGTAATATTGGAATGCTGTTTCTTTTGTCGATGCTGCCCTGGATGAACAGCGTTGTGAAAGCAGGGCGGTATAACAAGCTGCTTCACTCCCTGCTTGGTGGTAATAAGAAAGGTATGGAAGGCCTTTATATCCGTAGTGAAGCAACCATGATTTCACTGGCAGCTTTTCTTAACCTATCTTCTGCAACGATATCTCAAGACTTATTGAAAGATCAATTGAAAAATGTGAAAACGAAGGTGAGGAACAGCTTCATCACAATGGCGACACTGCGAGGCTATTCGCTTGCTTTGCTTTGGAGCCCTTTGGAAATCCTCCTTGCGACTTCGATCTTTATTACTGGGGCCAATTATTTAGAAGTCCTGCCGTGGATGTTTTTAGTTGCTATCCTTGGGTTCGCGATGGACGCAAGTATCGGGAGAATGCTTTTCCGTAAATACAATTTGGAAGAAGAGAAAACGGATGAAACGAAACCAGCACAAAGTAAAAGGAGATTGGTTTCATTCATCACAGCCCTTGTCCTATTTTTGTTAGTCGTTGTATTTTTAGGAAATGTCATGAATTTCAATTTCCTCTTTTCCGTGACTATTGCCATTTTCCCTTTTGCATTTACTTGGTCAATCCTTTTGAAACGGCGAAGAAGCTTTCTGAAAATCGGTTGGCCGACTTGGAAAAAGCAGACCAACAATTTAAGTAACTTCATCGTCTTATTGTTGGCATTATCGTTTCTGACAGAAACGCTGAATGCATCGCCCTATTTGAAATTTTTGCAAGACCCCCTAGTGGCATTGGAAGGGAACCCTATCCTGATCATGCTCTTCATACAAGCAGCATTTTTGGTGATGACCCTGATAGGTGTGCACCCATTGGCGACGATGGGAATTTTCGGAGGGGTCAGCGAACTACTGATGGGGGCTCTGCCTTCAGTAACGTTGACGATTCTTTTAGCAAGTTGCGCAATTGCCACAATTCCATCAGCTCCATATGGTTTGGTTGTGACCCTGACCTCCGTTTCCTTGAGGATGAACCCATATCAAATCGTTTTGAAAAACCTGCCTCACAGTATCTTGCTGGGGTTCCTGGGAGTGCTTGTGTCGTTGCTGACTTTACTCGTTTATTAATCTGCTGTCCATCAAAGCTCAGAGTGTAAAAACTCTGAGCTTTTTTAATGTGAAAATTTCGCCAGGGGGAAATTGAATTTACTGTTCTTGTTCATAGAGTGGAGAGAATGGACGAGGACCTTGGCATGAGCAATTATTAAATTATTTTTTGATTGTAAATTTTGTTCATTTCAGGAGGGAACTATGAAAATTCATCGAAAGTCTAAAGTGAAGGTATGTATGCTGTATTCATAAAAGGGGGCATTTATTAATGAAGAAAATGATAGTATTGATGGTTAGCTTCATTTTCATCGTGACCATCCCTGTCCAGGGAGCTACCGGGCTTTCTGTCCAAGACGCGATGAACGAGCCGAACGGTACTGATGTCACGCTCGAAGGTTACATTGTCGGTGTTCCGACAGCCGTCGATCATGTGCAGCAAAGTGATTTTACGAGTAACTATGCTCTGGCCCTGGCAGATGATCAAGAGGAAACACAGATCGACGATATGATTTTCGTGAAGCTGGATTCTGAGTATAGAAGTGAATATGGACTTGCGGACAACCCGGACAATAAGGGGGAGCTCGTTCAAGTTGATGGGACAAGAAATCCGTATTTCAGTCATGAGGGAGTCGAGAATGTCAGCTCGATGACATGGGAGGATGATGGTGCCAGTGATTGCGGAGACGGAGATGCATCGACTGACGGTTACTATGATAGTGCTGACGGACTTTCTGGGGGTGAACTAAAACAAACCCTCCATAACCTGATTGACGACCATACGGAATTATCCTACAGCCAGGTGTGGGACGCCTTAAGGAATACCGATGAAGATCCAGGCAACTCCAACAATGTCATTCTCCTGTATTCCGGGAACTCTCTTTCGAAATATGAAAACGGCGGGTATGTAGATGAATGGAACAGGGAACATGTCTGGGCGAAATCGCACGGAGATTTCGGGACTTCGCGTGGGCCGGGGACCGATATACATCATCTTCGACCAACAGATGTTTCGGTAAACTCAGCACGCGGAAACTTGGATTTTGATGATGGAGGAGCTCCGTTTTCTGAAGCACCAGGGACGTATTATGACTCAGATTCCTGGGAACCACGCGACGATGTTAAAGGGGACGTTGCACGCATGGTGTTTTACATGGCGGTTCGCTATGAAGGAGATTCCGGTGAACTTGATTTGGAAGTGGCTGATTACGCAGGAACAAACGGACCGAACTTAGGGAAGTTAGATACATTAAAAGAATGGCACGAAAACGACCCTGTGGATGCTTTTGAACGGAACCGTAATGACATCATATTCAACGATTATCAAGGCAACCGTAACCCTTTCATAGATCATCCAGAATATGTGGAACAAATTTGGTGACAAAATGTGCGTAGGAAAATAAGGAAAGAGGATGGGATAAAAGAATTTTTCCACTAGAAAACCCGAACAAAAAAATCGTTCGGGTTTTCTTAATGAAGTAATAAATGTATATTCTACTCTATTGTTCTTCTTTTCCCCTTAAGCATGAACAGAGGGGAGGTGACTAGTATATGAAATTAGCGATCAACGTGTTCCCTTTCACCTAAATCTATTAATACATCTTCCAAGAAAGGAAGTCCTTCATTATCACCTTGCACACCTACTACTTTGGACCCGATCATGTTCGCGAAACCCAGGGTTCTCTCTAGCGTCCACCCATTGATAATTCCATAAAGAATGCCAGCATTAAAGCCGTCGCCTGCTCCAATGGTATCTACGACCTCTCGAGGCGGAATCGGGGGAGATTCGACAGTTCTTCCGTTATGGTATCCAGTAGAACCTTCTGCGCCTTTTTTGATAGCAATATAGGAGATCCCAAGCTCTGTGGATTTGGCCACGATTTCCTTTGTATCCTTGGTCCCCAGAATGATCTCCAGCTCCTCGTCACCGGCAAGTAATAGATCTACATCTGGTAAAAGCTCGGACAAATACTTACGGGCATCTTCTTTTGACCATAATTTCAATCGGATATTCGGATCGAAAGAGATTTGAACATCATGCTTCTTAGCTAAAGCTATGGCTTTTTTAATGATGGGTAAATTATGATTCACATCGACACCAGGCAGTAAGCCGGTGATATGCAATATTTTGGAGTTTTTGATATAAGATTCATTTAAATCATCTGGAGTCATAGACAGGAAAGGGGAAGGTGTCCGGTAATAAGTGGTGTTGATTCGATCCCCCCGGAATTCTTTGAAGTTCAGGGAAGTAGGGTAATTCTCTGTAAATGTAACTTCTGATACATCAACGCCTTCGCCTCGAGCGAAATTGTGGATGAAATGGCCGAATTCATCTTTACCCAATGAACTGATCCAGCCTGATTTAAGGCCTAACCGTGCGCAGCCAATAGCTGTATTAAGTTCAGCACCACCGACTTTTTTTACAAAGGATTGGACAAATCTCATCGGTCCTTGGGTGGTGGGATTGAAGGAAACCATAGCGTCTCCAATGGTGATCACGTCCCGCATTTATAGACCTCCTTTATTTTAAGGTTTCTCTAAGTATTGAATCTGGTTGTCCATTCCTAGAATCACTCGATCAGTTAAATCTATAAACAAGCCGGTTTCCACGACACCCACCAATTGAATCAGTTGCTTGTGAAGGACAGCTGGTTCAGGGATCCCTTCGAATTGACAGTCCAATATATAATTTCCATTATCGGAGATGAAAGGCTGGCTATTTTTCTTTCTCAATTGAATTTTCCCGCCCAGATTGGAAATTCTCTTTGCGGTCACTTCCCAGCCAAAGGGAAGGACTTCGATAGGGAGAGGCGTTTTACCCAACTGGGTTACACGCTTTGTGGTATCAGCGATGATGATCACCTGTCGTGCGGAGGCGTTGACGATTTTTTCCCGGACAAGAGAGCCGCCTCCACCTTTTATCAGGTGGAGGTTGGCATCTATTTCATCTGCCCCATCAATCGCGAGATCCAGTTCTTGTACGTCATGATAGTGAGTCAAAGGGATGCCGAGTTCTTCAGCCCATCGTTCAGTCCGTTTCGAGGACGGGATCCCTCTTATGTTTAAACCCTGATTCACTTTTTCACTGAGCTTCTTCAGGGCCCAATAAACGGTGGATCCAGAACCCAAACCGAGAGTCATTCCATCCTCGATATATTCGACAACTTTTTCCCCGGCAGCTTTTTTACCCCGATCACTAGCTGTAGTCAACTGTTCATAATCATTTTGTTCGGACATTAAACTCACCTAACTTTCAATAGATACAAGTGGATCATGCACGGATGGCGTCTTTATTTACGAGATACGGAGGAACCTTTCCTGATAATACATCAGCTACATTTTGAGCCGTTTTCTGCTTTAGTTCCAACTCGGATTCTTCTGAATAGTAAGCGGAATGAGGGTTGAGGATCACATTTGGCATCTCCAATAAAGGATTGTCTTCGGAAATCGGTTCCGTTTCTAAAACATCCAGGCCGGCACCAGCGATTTCATTCGCTTGAAGAGCACGGATTAATGCGGATTCGTCGATGACACCGCCGCGGGAAGTGTTAATGATATAGGCGTTTTTCTTCATCCATTTAAATTGATCGTCACTGATCATACCCTGTGTGTGCTTATTAAGAGGAGGGTGGACGGATAGGTAATCGGCTTCCTTGCACAATGTTTCAAGATCTACTAGTTTTACCCCTGTATTTTCAGCGGTTTCTGTTGAAACAAAAGGATCGTAGGCAAGGACTTCTAAACCAAAAGCTTTAGCTTTCATCGCAAGTGTCTGTGGAATGTTTCCTAATCCGACTAACCCAAGTTTCTGGCCGTTTAAACGATAGATCGGTTTGGCTATTTTGGAGTCCCATGTTCCATTTTTGACGGATTCATTCAACTGGACGATTTTCCTTGCGCAGGCCATGAGCAGGGCAAAGGCATGGTTGGAAACTTCGTCAAGGCAATAATCGGTCACATTACTGACCATAATTCCTTTTTCGGTAGCTGCTTGTACATCAATGGTGTCGAATCCGACGCCGTATCTAGCGATAACTTTACATTTGTCTAAACGCTCAATTACATTTTTTGTTATTGGAGCATATTGACAAATGATACCGTCTACTCCTTGAGCCGCTTCTATGACATCTTCCTCTGTACGACACTGGGCGGAAATCATTTCGGCATCAGCCGTTTCCAGAACCTTTTTTTCAGGCTCTAGAGTGCTGTATGTATAATCAGCGACCAATACTTTGAATTTACTCATTGTCATCTCTCCTTATTAAGTGGGAACTTTCAAGTATACATAACTTTGGAAAAAATCGTCGTTATTAGAAAAGAGGGCATCGAGTCTCTCTTCTACGTAGATCGGCTAAGCCTCTTTTCATGATCTCAAAGCGAGTTCACAGAAAAGGGACTTAGCCTTTATTCTACAGCAGTCATCAGTTGAAACGACTTCATATTAACTATATTAACATTTTGGAGAACAAGCACATAAGGATGGCAACTTATCCTATTGCTGCCATTCGGTGTGGAAGCTGCCTTCTTTGTCCAAACGCTGGTACGTGTGTGCACCAAAATAATCACGTTGAGCTTGTAATAGGTTGGCAGGAAGTTTCTCGCTCCGGTAACTGTCATAATAAGCTAAAGCACTGGAAAGAGCAGGAACAGGTATGCCGTTAGAGATTGCAAGAGATACTACTTTGCGAAGAGAAGCATGATAGTTATTTGCAATGTCTTTAAAGTATGGGTCTAACAATAGATTGTTAAGGTCTTTCTTTTGATCGTAGGCTTCTTTGATTTTTTGTAAAAATTGAGCACGGATGATACAGCCACCACGGAAAATCATTGCAATATTTCCACGGTTCAGATTCCATTCATATTCATTTGAAGCGATTCCCATCTGGGCGAACCCTTGCGCATATGAACAAATCTTACTGAAGTATAAAGCCTTGCGCAGCTCCTCGACAATTTCTTCTTTTGGTAATTCATCGGAAGATTGTTGTGGCCCAGAGAGGGACTTGCTTGCTTCAACACGCTCTTCTTTCAATGCAGAAATGAATCGCGCATAAACGGATTCTGTGATGATGGATTGAGGTACACCCAATTCAAGTGCGCTTTGGCTCACCCATTTTCCAGTCCCTTTTTGACCAGCAGTGTCCAGGATGTTGTCTAATAAAAGAGTTCCTTTATTGACATCGTCTTCTTTTTTGAAAATATCAGCGGTGATTTCAATCAGATAACTATCCAATTCCCCTTGGTTCCAATTAGAAAATACATCGTGAAGTTCTTCGCCGTTCATCTTCAATACATTTTTCATGATGAAATAAATTTCCGAGATCAGCTGCATATCTCCATATTCAATACCATTATGCACCATCTTGACATAATGCCCGGAACCGTCTGGACCCGTATAAGTGGCACAAGGCTTATCATCTACCTTGGCAGATATCGCGTTTAATAGAGGTTCGACATGCTCATAAGCTTGTTTGGAACCTCCGGCCATAATGGAAGGACCGTTCAATGCGCCTTCCTCACCACCAGAAATACCTGACCCGATGAATTCGATACCAGCTTCTTTCATTCTTTCATAGCGCGCAATGGACTCTTTGTAGAACGTATTACCTCCATCAATTACAATATCCCCTTTATCTAAATGGGGAAGAAGGGAATCAATCGTAGCATCGGTTGGTTTCCCCGCTTTAACCATAAGCAGGATCGTCCTAGGCTTCTCCAAGGAAGCTACAAAGTCACCAATGTCCTTATGGCCTAGAAAGTTTTTCCCTTTCGCTTCGTTTTCCAAAAATGTTTGTGTTTTTTCATAAGTACGATTGAAAACGGATACAAAATACCCATTATTCTCAATGTTTCGGGCAAGGTTTTTCCCCATTACGGTCAAACCTACAACGCCCACATTTGCTGTGGATGGCATATGCATAAACTCCTTTATAAATGAAAGATTTTTATATTTCTTCTTATAGGCAAGTATACATGAAAAAAATTTCTTGTAAATATACTGGAAGAGAAAAATATTTTCATAAGTTGGCTGGATGTCTGGTCTCTTGCACATATAATTCTTATGAAAATGATGCAAAACTTAAAACTATAAGTCTTTATCAAGTTACAAGCGCCCACCTGATAGCAGGAATAGAAGTGCCGAATTCACATTTTGTTATTTTAGTTGACCTGGCTTCTGGATCTCCCCATTAGATGGAGAAAATGATAGGCTCGTACTTTCATGACAACGGTAAAGGCGAGGGGAAATATATGGAAGCAAATCCTCCAAATATGGATGATTTGAAACTTTTATAGGGGACTGACGTAGATATTATTGAGTTAATATAAAAAACGCTTCTGATTAGGTAATGTTTTTCCCATTTACCAAATCTCCCATGATTATTGTTAAGATTATACAAAAGGAAGGGGAAGATTATTTGCTTGGTAAATTATCATTTGGAATTTTCATTCTAAGCATGATTTTTTTCCTGTTATCAATGTTTCAAGGTTTATCAGGATATTTCACATTTTCTATCGTGACCATTGGAGTGATTTCAGGAATCATTGGTGGATTGAAGAAGGACCCTCTTAGCAAAACGGGGTTATGGACAAATGCGATTTTCCTTGTATTTCTTATTTTGTTATTATACATACCTTTAATGTTATTCGGTGGTTAAGTTGAAAAAAGTGAGAGCGAACAGGCTTATGGTGCATTTTATATTAACAAGGAACATTCATTTCAATCAGTGGATGATTACTTATGGCTCGGGCAAAAGACGGGGAGCTTTTTAATAAGCAGATGTCTTTTCCTGGAATGAAACCATTAAACGTAAAAGCTGGAGGTCAAAATGGATTTATTAGCCCAATCAATAGATATGGCAGCAGTATATAAGGAAAACCCGAAAATAGAAGCTATTATTCTTGCTGGGTCAGTATCTAAAAACCTGCAAGATGAACATTCAGATATCGAGTTACATATTTTATGGTCAAGCCCTCCGACAGAGGATGAGCGCCAGTATCCCATTGAGCAAATAGAGGGCACAATTCTATCGTATCATCCTTATGAAGATGAAGAGTGGTCGGAGGCCTACTTGAATCAGGCAGGCATTAAGTTTGAGATCAGCAGCTTTTTGTCTGAAACAGTAGAACGCTTCATTTCCGATGTGGTGGATAAAAAAGAAACAGACTATGACAAACAATGTATTTTAGCATCCATTCACGATGGGGTATGCCTCTTCGGAGAAGAAAAAATTACTGAATTAAAAAATAGGGTTGCAACATACCCGTTAGAACTTTCTATTCGTATGATTTCTGAAAATCTCTGGTTGGGTAATCGATGGAATAACCGCGAAGCCCTATTAAAACGTCAGGACTGGTTAATGCTCTACGATGTCATATGCGGGGTACAAAAGAAATTGTTTGGTGTTTTGTTCGGTCTTAACCGTATGTATATCCATCACCCTCTATTTAAATGGATGGGAAATAATATTCAACAAATGGAGATTAAACCAGAAAATTTACATAATCGAATGAGCGATATTTTGATAGGGGACCCAAAAAGAGGTGTAAGAGAGTTAGAGGGATTAATTGATGAGGTTATAGGATTGTTTAGGGAATACCATCCTGAATTGGACATTAGTGAACAAAAGAAAAATATTGGCTACGTTAAATGATATGCATGAAAATACCTGCCTTGCAGCCGCACTTTTTACCTTATATTATCATTTGAATATAAAACACATGTGTATGACATATCCTGAATTCCATTGTGATCATCAAGCAGGAAGGTTGTAAGGGCAGGGATGAATTCATGTGAGATTGTTATTCCTGGAGGAGGGTGAAAAATGATTCGTGAACTTGATAAAACTGAATTCTATAAGTGTGAAAAGCTGATGAATGATGGGGGACATTTAGAAGTTGAAGCGGTAATAGAAGGGAATAACCCAGGTAGAATTTTTGTAGATCATATCGATGCTCCTGAAACAGGACTTATCTGGTTGGGTAATCATGATGGCTTTTTCTTTATTGGAGATGAAGAGAATGAGATATTCAACAACCAAATCAATGACTTTATCGATGAGGTGGTTTCTCCTGAAGCAAAGAAGATGAGATTAAAAAATTTCATAGCAATTGGTAATCATTCAAGGTGGGATAAGACGATAGAGAGGATCTTTGATCATCGTCCCATGCAGAAAACAAATCAAAATGTTTATAAGTTGAAAAAAAGCCACTATAAAGATAATAATGAACCTTCAATCAAGCGGGATTATAATGTATTAAAAATCAACAAAGAGCTTTTTGAGAATAAGAACGAGTCTATTGATAACATAGGATTTTTACACTCGAAGATATCAGAATTCTGGTCTTATTCCGATAATTTTTTTCAAATGGGAATCGGGTACTGCATTGTCTACCAAAATAAGATTGTGAGTTTATGTTTTACAGGATTTGCAGCTGAAAATGTTCGCGGGATAGATATAGAAACAATAGAGGAGCATGAGGGGAATAAATTAGCTCAGAAGGCAGCCCACTGTGTTGTAAAGGACTGTGTGAGTATGGGGATGATACCATATTGGGATTGTGAGGAGGCAAATAAGCCTTCTAATAAAATTGCTGAAAACATAGGGTTAGAGAGTTATTTAACTTATCATGTGTATATTTTCCCGATTGATTAGAATTGTTACTATTCAGTGAAGGTGTCTGCCATTTTTCCGTTATCCCTTTAGCAGAGGGGGGAGGCACCGAGTCGACAGGGATTGAAAAAGGTTGAATCATCAAAAATAGGAGAGGAAACAGAGATGGATAATCAATATTTTGTAGGTTGGGGCACTCTGGCTTTGATAAATGCTGCGCTAGCTCAAGGAAAAAACAGAACGGGACTGAACTGGTTTTTGCTTTCCCTTGTCATGGGTCCAATAGCGACAGTAGTACTGTTATTTGTTGAGAAGAGAAAACACAGGGTAAATTGAAACTTTGATCAGCTTGGAATCAAGTTTCATTCGAGGGGCGGTTGTTCAATATCGACAACCGTTTTATAGCTGAAAAAATGTTTTAGCATTGACAAAACACACTATTGTGTAATACTATATAGCAGTAGTCAGTAATACTTAATATCAGTAACACAGAATACCTGTCATACACGTATTGGAAAAAACAGCAAAATACAATGGAGGTAAACATGGGAAACTTCAGAGAAATGATGAAAGGGGTGCTTGAGGGATGTGTGCTTGAGATCATCAACCGGGGCGAAACTTACGGCTATGAAATCACCCAACAACTGCGGGAACTTGGCTTCACTGATGTCGTTGAAGGAACAGTTTATACTATTACCTTGCGACTTGAGAAGAACAATCTGGTTGATATTGAGAAAAAGCCATCCAATATGGGGCCTCCGAGGAAATTTTATACCCTCAATGCAGCAGGTAAAGAGCATCTGCAAATATTTTGGCAAAAATGGGATTTTGTCTCGAGTAAAATTAATGAATTGAAAAACTAATAGGCAAAGGAGAAATGTTATGAGTATTTTTGAAAAAATTATCGGAAGTCTTGAAGACAAGCGGGAATGGAAGGCAATGGAGGCACGCGCGAAAAAACTTCCAAGTGAGTATTATAATGCTTATAAAGCTATTCAAAAGTATATGTGGACCACTGGCGGCTCCTCTGACTGGAAGGGCATGAGCCGTATCTTCAACGGAATTCTCGACCTTTTCGAGGAAGGCGCAGCGGAGAATAGGAAAGTGACTGAGCTTACGGGGGAGGATGTGGCAGCTTTCTGTGATGAGCTATTGAAGGATGAGGAAACTTGGAGAGATAAGTATCGCACGAAGTTGAACGATTCGATCGGTCGTGAATAACGCCCAAATTCCAAGGGGTTTGTCTGGTATCCTCCCAAACCTATATGGCTCCAGTTTCGCACTAATAAAAATGTCAATTCCACAAAGTAGTGTGAAGAATTGAAAGGTAATATGCCAAAACAATGAAATGAATATTTAAAAATAACACCGACTGAATAGCTGGTTATGAATGATCATGGCGACTTTGTACTATTCAGTTTTATTTTTTGCTCTAGTAGTAAGTTATACAGAATACAAGTATTACTTATTAGTGGAGCGTTGGCAAGTTAACTCTGTAAGCCGCTCGACCGGAAAATTACACTGTTGTGTGTCTGAAGGGGAGTTATATGCCCGCTTATCTGACAAAAACAAGGTTCCCTGATTTCCGGATTTCGCACGGGGCTTGCTGCACATTTTCAAAGGAGGAAAAATTATGGACAATGCAGCGATTTCTGTGGAAGGATTGACCAAATCCTTTCAAGATCAGGAAGTGTTAAAAGGGGTTGACTTTAAGGTGCAGGGTGGTGAAATTTTCGCATTGCTGGGCTCAAATGGTTCGGGCAAGACGACGATCGTCAACATCCTTTCGACACTAATGAAGCAAGATGGTGGTGTAGTGGGAATTTGCGGTTTTGATCTCCAGCATCAACCTGATCATGTTCGCCAAAGTATCAGCTTGACAGGGCAGTTCGCAGCTATAGACGGCATTCTTACAGGACGTGAAAATTTAATGATGATCGCCAAGTTGCGGGGTGTTTCCAATCCAGCTCAAGTAACCGAAAATCTGCTTGCAAAATTCAGTTTGAGCGATGCGGCCAGCCGCAGGGCTGACAAGTATTCGGGAGGGATGAAGCGCCGACTGGACATCGCTATGAGTCTGATCGGTTCGCCAGCAGTCATTTTTCTCGACGAACCGACCACTGGGCTTGATCCTGAAGCGCGAATGGAAGTCTGGGATACTATAAAGGAGCTTGCTGAAGGTGGAACGACTATTTTGCTGACGACCCAGTACCTGGAAGAAGCCGAACAACTTGCGGACCGCATCGGTATCCTGCATGGTGGAAAAATCATTAAAACAGGCACCCTTAACGAACTCAGAGAGATGTTCCCGCCAGCTAAAGCAGAGTACATCGAGAAGCAGCCGACACTGGAAGAAATCTTCCTGGCGATTGTCGGGAAAAAGGAGGAGATGTAAATGGAAAGTAAAACCGGGGTATTACTGGGACGTTTGATGCGGACCATCATGCGCAGCCCGGATACGATCATCACGGTGGCGATTACGCCGATTATGATGCTCCTTCTTTTTGTCTACGTATTTGGTGGTGCCATAGAATCAGGATCGGACAACTACGTCAATTACTTATTGCCGGGAATCTTACTGATGGCTATCGCATCCGGCGTCGCTTACACTTCCCTGCGGCTGTTTACGGATATAAAGAGCGGGCTTATGGCGCGTTTCATCACAATGCCCATCAAGCGTTCGTCTGTATTGTGGGCACATGTTTTGACCTCACTTGTTTCCAATGCACTTACTGTCACTGTAGTCATCCTTGTCGCCCTTTTAATGGGATTCAGATCCAGCGCTGAGATCCTGGATTGGCTTATGGTAGCCGGTATACTGGGGCTGTTTACGCTGGCGTTGACTTGGCTGGCGGTCATCCCCGGGTTGACGGCGAGGTCTATGGAAGGGGCGACAGCCTACTCGTACCCGCTGATATTCCTGCCTTTTATCAGTTCGGCTTTTGTCCCCACCGAAACGATGCCTAAGATTGTCCGTGCGTTCGCTGAGAACCAGCCTGTGACGTCAATCGTAAATACGATTCGAGCCCTCTTGTATGAAGGGTCTGTTGGCGATGGTATCTGGACAGCGCTTGCCTGGTGCTTCGGCATCATGGTCATCGCTTACTTCTTCGCCAGTAAAGAATTTAAACGCCAGTCAGGGTAAGTACAGGGAGGAACTATGGATTACATCTCAATTGAATGTAATCCATAGTTTTTTTTGGATGGAAGAAATTTTAAAATAACAAGGGCAGGGACTTTTGTTTATTGAACTACGAGGAAGATTAGTTAATAAGCACAACAAAAAGAAATAGTACCATACAGTTATGCACTATCCCGTCAAATTTATCTTTTCAATCCTGCCGCAAAGAGAGGACCATTTATACTCATTGTGATAATGATTTCAGCTATCTCTTGGGGTGACTCCTCTCCATCATTATTCAACCATTGCTGAATAACACCTAGATGAGCTGAACCAATATAAGAAACTAAATATTCGGGCGGAACTAAAAGGTTTTTCTCAATCAGAGGTGGGGTTTTATTACTTTCGAATAGGGTTTTTAACATGAAATCTTTCAGTTTAGTTTGAAATGATAAATCACTTATGGGATCCAATAGAGCTTTCATAAGCCCTTTATTTTGATTTATATATTCCAAAAATGGGACGAGAATGGAAAGGGGAGTTGTGTTCGAGTCATTCGTTTCCAGGTCATCGATCAGACTCGGAACGTTTTTTACTATCTTATCAGACATTTCATCCATCACTTCTTCTTCACATTTAGCCACTAAATCATACTTATCCTGATAATGGCTATAAAAAGTTCCGCGATTGATTTTTGCCCTTGTTGTAATGTCTTTAACGGTAACGGCATCAAAACCTTTTTCTTCTATTAGTTCTACCAGCGCATTCTTGATCGCTTCTACTGTGCGAATAACTCGTAAATCAGAACTTTTATCATGCATTCAATTTCCTCCTCCAACTTTCTTCAACACAATCAAATAAGGTGTTGGATAACCAACAGATCCTGTGTTTCTGATTATTGTTTAGTATTTAATCCAATATTATAATATGAAGTGAAATAAACAACAAGTTGTCGATTATTTTATCGAATTATGAAGGAATTTAAATGACTGTTTTAATGATTATGGTTACGGAGGAGGAGCAATATGGGGGTGCAAGTCTCTAACGTCAGTAAAAGTTTCAATCAGAAAGAAATCATAAAAGATATCTCGTTTACGATTCCTACCGGAGAAATATGTGGTTTGCTTGGTCCATCCGGGTCGGGAAAAACAACTATGATCCGCCTGATGATCGGCGCAATTGCAGCGGACCAGGGAACCATTCAAATCGGGGACGTTGAGATGCCGAATATGAACATGTTAAAAAAAGTCGGATTTATGCCACAGAATGATGCTTTGTATGAGGATTTGTCTGCGGAAGCTAATTTGCGCTTTTTCGGAGGGCTCTATCATTTTGATAGACATCAATTGGAAAAGCGTATTGATGAAGTGCTTTCCTTAGTTGATTTGACAGAGCATCGAAAGAAATTGGTCAGGAATTTTTCTGGTGGGATGAAGAAGCGGCTTTCCCTTGCAGCGGCCATTTTCCATCATCCTGAAGTATTATTCTTAGATGAACCCACAGTAGGAATCGACCCCGTTTTACGTCGTACGGTTTGGGACCAGTTTCAAGCAATAAAGGAAACAGGCACAACAATCGTTGTTTCTACACATGTGATGGATGAAGTGACAGAGTGCGATAAAGCGGCACTCATATATGAAGGGTCCTTGATTCAATACGACTCCGTGAATAAGCTGCTTGAAAAAACGGACAACGGCCGTGTAGAAGAACTATTTTTCATTGCTTCAAGAGAAAGGGAAGGCGGTGCTGGTCAATGATAAATTTAGCCAAACGTGTGATCCGCCAAACGCTCAATGACAAGCGAAGTGTGATGATGATTTTAGTTGCGCCGCTATTGATTTTGACATTGGTTTATTTATTGTTGGGTGATTCAAGTTATGTGCCGACTATAGGAATGGATAAGGATACAATGCCAGCACCCGCTGTAACCGCACTAGAAGAACAGGAGTTAAAAGTTGTAGAAATCTCAAACGACGATACCGATGATGCAAAAAACTATTTGAAGGATCATCAAGAAGTCGACGCTGTTATCAACTTATCAAAAAGCTCCGGGATGGATATTACATTGTATGAGCCCTCAAAAAAAGGTACGATAGCAGTTTCTGAAATCCAAAAAGCGATGTCTACTTTAAACCCTTCAGCAAAAGTAACTATGAACTATGTTTATGGAAAACAAGATGAGTCAACATTCGACTCCCTTGGGTATGTGTTTCTTGCCTTGTTCTCATTTTTCCTAGTATTCATTATTTCAGGAATGGCCCTTGTGAGAGAGCGAAGTGGCGGCACATTGGAAAGATTGTTGATGACGCCGATTAAACGCGGTGAAGTCATTCTGGGCTACACTTTAGGGTACAGTGTATTTGCTATCGTCCAAGCCATCCTCATTGTCTTTTATTCCATTTATATCCTTGGATTGAATTCTGTAGGAAATATCGGCTGGATTTTACTCGTTATGGTTCTATTAGCCATTACAGCTGTTTCATTTGGTGCCATGATTTCTGTCTTTGCTAGTTCGGAACTGCAAGTGGTACAAATGATCCCATTCACGATCATTCCACAGGTGT
The DNA here is from genome assembly GCF_004101865.1 of Halobacillus litoralis. NCBI lineage: Bacteria > Bacillati > Bacillota > Bacilli > Caryophanales > Bacillaceae > Halobacillus > Halobacillus litoralis. The sequence continues at coordinate 871,026 of NZ_CP026118.1, read as the reverse complement.
TTTTTTCAGGTTTGATTCCATTGGACTTGATTCCATATCATCTTGGGAATTTGTGTTACATTATGCCGATCTATTATGGAGCAGCAGCGATCAAGGGTGTCATGGTTTATGGAGATGGTTTCCTTCAGATTTGGGGTTATCTTCTCGGGTTAATTATTTATGCACTCTTATTGTACTTACTGAACACTCTAGCATTGAAAAAGTTCAGAAAGCTTTGATTGTTTTGTGCCTGCCCTCCCATAGCTAAGCTGATCTGACAAATGTCTTTATCATCAGTAAAAATATTGAAACGTTTCATAAGTCTTTTCGTAAATATGAATAGACACAATAATCAGGAGGTCATTTCCATATTAAAAATAGTATTGAAAGCGTCCTTATTAGCGTTTGCATTATTATTAGCTGCAGGCTGTTCGGCTTCGGAGTCTTCATCTACTGGATCCGGGGAAAAGGAAACACCGCCGGATGCCTCTCAAGAAAGTGAAGACAGCCTCACCGAGGAAAAGAAGAGCAGCGATAGTTCCAGTCCTGAAGAGAGCATGGAAGGGGAGGAAACCGTCCGCACCTATCTGAAATATGAATTTACGGGACCAGGGAAAGCACTTAGACAAGCTCTGGATGAATCCCACTCTGAACTTTTTACCTATGTGGAGAGGCAGTATAAGCCTCTTTTTCCGGAGTACAACTATGAGAAATTTGTTAATGAAAACTATGTGATGAACTGGATGCCCTTTGCTTACGAAGCCGGTTACGAATTAGACCCAGCGATATTCAAATAGATAAAGTCGAGGATATCAAAAATGATGCGTACCAATTCGAAATTGAAGTAGAGTACAGCAAAGATGAGGAAACCGAGACAGCAAACGTCTCAGGCCGGATCAATACGAACGATCAAGGCAAAATTTCTGTGATACGTATCCAGGAGGATGGGTTAAATGAAAAACTCAGGGATTACTGATGTCCTTTTAAAACCTCGCTCCCTATGAAAAGGAGGGTTTTAACAACTTTTGATTTTACCCCAAAGAAGGGAGGTCTATATGAAATTAAGATCTATGCTATTAGGCAAAGTTTTAATGAAGTTTCTTTGGGTAGATATCGGATTAACTGCACTTCTTATGATAAATATAATCATTGCAAGGTTTGGGGAATCTGGAGGAACTTTTTTAACATATGATTTAACTGTTTCTCTATTAATAAGTTTAAATGTAGTTATCTATCACGTAATCTATCTCTTTTGGTTATTTAAAGTACATATTGATTTACAAGAATTGGATGATACATATCCCATTACACCAGGTGGCGCTTTAGCCCGTGTATTAATTCCAATTTACAATTTATATGGGTTATGGAATGTATATTCCACGATGGCGAACCACTTAAAAAAGATATCTTATTTAAATGAACTTGGTATGAAGCTCGCTATTTATATTCCATTTTATTACACTCTTCATTTGGTGATGAGAGGTGTGAATTCTTTCATTTTGAGAAAATCTGCAGAAGAGTCTTTCAGCAATTTGTGGTTTATATCATACATAGGAGACGTTGCGTTAGTCGTTATGTATATCCTGATTATTAAAGCAGTATCAACTGGTTTATTCGGTTTGTCAGAGCATTTTGATTCAAATTATGATGACGAGACTTGACCGTACCACGCTAATGAATGAGTTCAGTGGGCAGGCTATTTTCAGTCAAAAAAAGAATAGGTTAAGATGATTTCCATTTATATACGTTTGCGAAGGGAGTAGATAACATGTGGAGTCATAGTCGATTACTTGAGCTGTTGAATATCGAGCATCCAATTATACAAGCTGGAATGGCGGGAGGTGTAACCACTCCAGAACTCGTTACTGCTGTTTCTAATACAGGGGGTCTAGGCACTTTAGGCGCAGGATATATGGCACCTGAGGCTATAAGAGATAGCATTCAAAAGATCAAGCACTTAACCCGGAGCCCTTTTGGTGTTAATGTGTTCGTTCCTGAATTTCCTCAAGCTACAGAGAATGAAATAAGGAGAGTAAACGAGTTACTCGAACCGTTTCGAAATGAACTTGGAATAAAGGCAGAATCAAAACCACAGGTCGACGAAAAACTTTTCGAAAAGCAGATCATGGTAATTAAAGAACAACAAGTCCCTGTATGCAGTTTCACCTTTGGAATCCCGGACCAGGATATCATCAAGGACCTTAAAAATGAAGGTATCGTTCTGATAGGAACTGCCACAACAGTAGAGGAAGCGGTTCTCAATGAACAATCCGGAATGGATATAGTCGTCGCACAGGGGAGTGAAGCCGGCGGCCATCGCGGAACATTTTCCGGGTCTTACAGTAAGTCCATGATAGGTACGATGTCACTTATTCCTCAAGTTGCAGATCAAGTAAGTATCCCCGTGGTAGCTGCAGGTGGAATTATGGACGGAAGAGGGGTGCGGGCATCCATGATACTTGGTGCTGAAGGGGCTCAACTAGGTACAGCATTTGTCACTTGTAAAGAAAGCGGAGCCAAACAACAACATAAAGAAGCAATTTTACATACGAAAGAGACAGAAACGGCTATGACTACTTCCTTTAGCGGTAAACCAGCAAGAGGAATTCGTAACGACTTCATTGAAAAAATGGAAGGCTATGAGCACGAACTTTTAGACTATCCATTGCAGAACTCTATGACTAAGGGGATTCGAAAGGAAGCTGCCATACAGGATCGACCTGAATTCATGTCACTATGGTCCGGACAGAGTCCAAGGTTAAGTCAAAATAAATCCGCTGCTGAAATTATCCAGTCTATCATTTTTCAGATGGAAAAGATCAATAGGTAAGATAAGGTAAGGATAGGTGGCCAACAGGGTAAAAGTCTATCTCAGTGTCTATTCTTTACTATATTTGTGCACATGGTATGTAGAATGAAAAAGCTGGAGGAGGACCACCGATGAATTTTCAATTAAACGAAGCCCTTGAGATTTTAGAACGGACGCCAAAAACTTTAGAAAGCTTCTTAAGTGGCTTATCTGTAAATTGGCTGGAATGTGATGAAGGTGAAGGAACATGGAGTCCGTCCCAGGTAGTCGATCATTTAATCGAGTGTGAGCGGAATAATTGGCTCCCTAGATTAAAAACGATTGTTGAGGAAGGAGGAAATAGGGTATTTCCGCCATTCGACCGAGAGGCTCATATTACCAATCCTTCTAAGACCTCATTCAGTCATAAATTGAATGAGTTTAAAAGCTTGCGATTACAAAATACAGAGATTCTTAGTGGAATGATTATATCTGACACACAGTTTGAATTGACGGGGAAACATCCGGTATTTGGTGAAGTGAAACTAAGTGAATTGATTTCAACATGGGTGGTCCACGATCTAACGCATATTTCCCAGATTGTCAGGGTGATGTCAGAAAGATATAGGGAGGACGTGGGGCCGTGGGAAGAGTATTTAGGTATTCTGAGAAAGTGAAATTTCAGACGGACGATCGCTTTTTTCATTAATGCCACAAAATCTATAATGATTAGAATTGTACTTATGACTAGAAAAAAATATTCTCTGACTAAAGGGGCTTATTAATCGATTATTCTATTTTGAATGATCGATTTTTTGCTTCCTTAAAGGAGGTTTTTGCCAAAGGTCCGAAAAATATGATTAACGAAAAATAATCCTCATCAAAAAATAAAAGGAGATTTTAGCTTCCTAGAGGAAATTAGGGACAGGGCCACTTAAAGAGTTGATTGTATCATTGTAACTGCTGTAAGAATATGTTTGATCTTATAAATAGAGCTTACAACGAAAAGGGGGATGAGACGTGAATATCATTCGTGCTTGTGAAGTAGATAGAGATATAAAAGATGAGATGAGTATTATCTTTGTAGATGGCTTTTATGTATGGCTGCATTATTTTTCAAAGGATAAGGCTAAACTTTACAAGACATTTGCTCATATGTTTAATACAGAGGTTTTTTATACGGTTATAGTTGACGGAAATATTGCGGCAATATCCGCTTGTACTCAAAACAATATACCTTCAGTCAAATTGAAATATAGAGAATTCAGAAAGCATCTTGGCTTATTCATGGGCAGCATTGCTTATGTAATTCTAAAAAAAGAATTTGAGAAAAAGAAATATCCCTTTCAAATGCGTGAAAACATGGCTGCTATAGAGTTTGTAGCAACATCGGTAAATTATCGAGGGAAGGGTTTGGCGACTGAACTGTTAAAATCGATATTGGATGCAAATTCATATGACGAATATGTTTTAGAGGTAGCTGATACGAACACGAATGCCATAAAACTTTATGAAAAACTTGGATTTAAAGAGTTCCTTCGTATACCTCAAAAGCACAGTGAAAAGAGTGGTGTCAATAATCTGGTGTATATGAAGTATGTAAGGAATAAAGGAGTTGAGGCTGAGAGATTTGATTTAAGAGCAGCCAAAAAGGTGTAAGAAAGCATAGAAAAGGATCTGACTGTTAACGGTAAGAATTATAAAAGGAGGAGAATGAAGATGGCAAAAGTTGTTTTAGGAATGACTATGTCATTAGATGGGTATATCAGCGATAATAAAAGGAGTATAGGTCGGCTGTACAGGGATATGGAGGAGCTAAGAAATAGTGAAATCATGAAGGAATCAATACAAAATACAGGAGCAGTAGTCATGGGAAGGAACGCTTATGACATGGCAGATGACCCTGATTTGTACGCTGAAAATTATGAATTTCAAGTACCCATCTTTGTACTTTGTGAAAATGAACCACAAAAGCATCCAAAAGAGTCAGAGGGGTTGACCTTCACCTTTGTTACCCAGGGGATAGAAAGTGCTATTGATCAGGCAAAAGAAGCGGCCGGAAATAAAGAGGTTACGGTCATAGGTGGCGCAAGCACAGGTCAGCAATGCATAAAGGCAGAACTTGTAGATGAGTTGCATATCGATATTATGCCCGTTCTTCTTTGTGAAGGTCTTAAGCTTTTTGAATACTTGGGCGAAGCTCCGATTGAATTAGAAAAGGTCAGTATAAGGGAAATCGGAGAAAGAACATGTATGCAGTTTCGAGTAGTGAAACAGTGATAAGATACATTTTCGGAACGAAGCGGATGGACAAATTTATTTCCATACCGCCAATTGTCAGTGCTTTTTAAGTAGACAAATATAAATATTAAGAATGCTAGAAAAGACTCTCACGTAGGAGTAGAAGCGTGTGTATAATACATGTGCTTCTTTTTTTATTGTCAGTATGAGGGTAGGCCAAAACGATAACTGCCACTGCACTGGAAAGAAGACAATAAAGTAGAATGGATCAAATGGAGCTTAGGCAACATACACAGACTCCCTCCTGCGGGAACAGCACGAGGCGAAGACCCCGGAAGAAAGCGGTCTTTGCTTTCAAAGGAAGCTGAGTCCGTGCCGACGGGTTTTCTAGTGGAAAAATCATAGAAAGGTGCCCCAAGCTCCAGAGTCTTTTTTTCTTAACTGTTAGAATATTCAATAAGTAAATCCCGATGTTGTACATTAACTGTTCGTCATCTTGTGATGAAAGCGTATACATAGGCGTTTCCATGGGTGCTACAATAAATGTGTGGAAGGGAGGGAAACCGGTGGCATTAAATGAGCGCAGTAAAAAAATTCTTGATGACTTAGTTATCAATCCACGAATCTCCAGTACTACTCTTGAAAAGAAACATAACCTTACAAGAAGACAGCTTGGCTATAGTTTCAACAAAATAAATGAGTGGTTATTGGTACAAAACCTTCCCCATATTGAGCGAACAAAACAAGGGCAGTTCATTATCGACCAGTCGATATTTACTAAGGTGAATAGTGAAGACAGGGCATCAGTAAGTACACCCGTGCTATCAGAAAAGCAGCGAACATACCTGATCATCCTGATGCTCATCAGCAGGGAAGGGCTGTCATTGAACCACTTTACGCTTGAGTTGGACTTTAGTAAAAATACGATTTTGCATGATTTAAAACAAGCTCAAGCTTTTTTAGATGACTACAATTTGACTATCAAATACTCAAGGAAGTCAGGCTATTTATTGGAAGGTGAAGAGTTTCAAATTCGCAGAGTCCTGATCAGAGTTGTCTACGAACTGTTATCGATGCATAGCGGAGCGGAAAAGGTCAGAGAATTAGCTTTATTATCTGCAGATGAACTGAAGCAGCTTACTTCCCTGATTGAGAAGTTTGAAGCCAAGATTCATATTCAATTTACAGATGAAAAGATTGAAACCCTGCCTTATATTCTTACATTAATTTCAAGAAGAATCTCGAAGGGTTATGTCATTTCAACGATGCCAGTGAAACATGAGGATGTGTCGAATACAAAAGAGTTTCAGGCGATTGAAGAAATTTTCCACGCCGCGGATATACCTGAAAAGGAGCAGTTGTTCATTACTCTCCATCTGCTGACGACGAACGTTTATCGGTCAGAGGAGCTTTCAAAAGATGAAACAATGTTTGAAATGGTTCCGGCAGTTAAGCAAATGCTTCAATTATTTGAAAGAAGTGCATGTATATATTTTAAGGACAGAGAACAATTGGTCGAAAAGCTTTTTCAACATCTCCGGCCCGCTTATTATAGGATCAAATACGAGTTAACAGAAGCTCAACCCATACAAGATTTTATTACAGAAGAACTTATAGAGGTTCATCATCTTGTGAAAAGGTCGATTTCTCCACTAGAGGATTTTATCGGCCATAAGATACCTGAAAATGAAATCATTTATGTAACGATGCTCCTTGGTGGCTGGATGACAAGACAAGGAGAGAGTATTGAAAAGAAAGTGAAAGCTATCGTTGTTTGCCCTCAGGGAGTTTCTGTTTCCAGGTTACTCTTCAATCAGTTGAAAGATTTATTCCCTGAGTTCGTGTTTTTAGACTCTTTATCTGTTAGAGAGTATACGGAATATGGATTGGATTACGATTTCATATTTTCTACAACTCCTTTGTCATCGGAAGGCCATGTATTTATGTGTCAGGCCTTTCTAGATCAGGAAGATCGGCTAAGGTTGCGAAAGCAAGTGATGATGGAAGTACAGGGCTTTATTTTAAATGATATCCATGTCGATCATTTAATGGATATCATAAGAACTCACACTTCGATTAAGGATGAAAAGGCATTAGTAGAGGAGCTTCACTCATATGTCCATCGAGATGAAGAATCTTCCATTAAGCAAAGTACCCAAAGTAAGAACATTCACTTAGATGACCTTCTTCCTACGGACCATATATCGCTTGAAAAATCAGTCCAGTCTTGGGAAGAAGCCATTCGAATAGCTTCTATGCCACTTGTAAGTAAAGGGTACGTAGAAGAGCATTACGTAGAAGCAATGATCCAACAAAACAGGGATCCTTATATCGTAATCGCTCCTCATTTGGCTATCCCGCATGCTGCTCCTGAGAACGGGGTGAATAAAGTCGGGATGAGTCTATTGAAGATAGAGGAAGGAGTCACGTTTACGGAAGAAGAGACCGTTCATATCATTGTAGTCATAGCGGCCGTTGACAAGAGAAAACATATGCATGCATTGATGCAGCTGATGAACCTGGCAGGATCTGAAGAAGATAGGAACAGAATCATTGAATCAAGGAACTCCAGAGAAATCGAAGCGTTGATACAGCAATATTCCAATGAATAAATGCAGCAACAATATTATGAATAATGTGGTGAATATTATGAGTGAAATCTACTTTAATGAGTCCGTCATTCTACTTGGTGTAGAGGCGAATACAAAAGAAGATGTATTAGATCAGATGGGCCGGAATCTTGAAAAACAAGCATTAGTGAAAGATTCTTTTATACAAGCGATCATCGCCCGGGAAAAAGAATATGCTACAGGACTTCCGACGGCTGGAGTAGCGGTTGCTATTCCACACACAGATGTGGAGCACGTCAACCGGAAAACGATAAGTATGGGTATCCTGAAAAATACAGTTGATTTTGGAGTCATGGGTGATGATAAGGAAACGATCCCAGTCCAAATCGTTTTTATGTTAGCTATGGATGAAGCCCATTCTCAGTTATCGTTGCTGCAACAGCTGATGAAAGTCTTCCAAAATGAAGATGTACTCGTATCTATTTTGAATGAAAAAAATAAAACAAGCATCAGAAAGCTAATGGAAGAAAAGTTGGACTTTGGTGCACTTGAAGGAGAGAAATAAAAATGGCGAAGAAACAAGTATTGGTCGCGTGCGGTGCAGGCATTGCCACATCCACAGTTGTAAACGGAGCAATTGAAGAGATGGCAAAAGAACACAACTTGGATGTAGACCTCGCTCAGATAAAGATTGCTGAAGTAGGAAGTTATGTCGATACAGCAGACTTGCTGGTGACTACAGCTATGACACAAAAAGACTATCCATTTCCGGTTATTAACGCAAGATCTTTCTTGACTGGAATTGGCACGGAGGATACAAAGAAAGAAATTTTGACAGCGCTTCAAAAATAAACATTCTGAAACTACGAAAATTAAAGGAGAGATATTTATGGCAAAGAAGCAAGTATTAGTGGCGTGTGGGGCAGGTATTGCAACGTCTACAGTAGTGAATGGAGCAATCGAAGAGATGGCTGAAGAGAATAATCTGAGTTTAGATCTCGTACAAATCAAGATTTCAGAAGTAGGGGGATATGTCGACACTGCAGACCTATTGGTCACAACTGCGATGACGCAAAAAGATTATCCATTTCCAGTGATCAATGCTCGTTCGTTTTTAACTGGGATCGGTACGGAGGATACGAAAAAAGAAATACTTGAAGAACTTACAAAATAATGAATGAGTCTGGTCAACTGAAAGAATGAGGGAGGATTATTCATGCAAGGTTTCGTCGACATCGTACAAGGGTTTTTAGATTTAGGGGCAACAGTTATTTTGCCGGTTGCCATCTTCTTTTTAGGTTTATTGTTCGGACAGAAACCAGGAAAAGCATTTCGGTCTGGACTGACGATAGGTGTAGCTTTTGTCGGTATATTCTTAGTGGTAGATTTGCTGGTTAATAACCTTGGGCCTGCTGCACAAGGGATGGTAGACCGTTTAGGAGTGAATTTGAATGTAATTGACGTAGGATGGCCAGCTTCATCCTCGATAGCCTGGGCTTCTGCCGTTGCTGCATTCATCATCCCTTTAGGGCTTGTAGTTAATGTGATCATGCTGCTTACGAAAACGACGAAAACAATGAACGTTGATATATGGAATTTTTGGCATTATACATTTATGGCTGCTATGGTTTATGCCGTTTCCGGTAGCATTGTCCAAGGGTTGATTGCTGCGGTGATCTTCCAAATCGTTTGTCTTAAAGTAGCGGATTGGACAGCCCCTATGGTTAGTGAATTTTTCGACTTGCCGGGTGTTTCCATTGCAACAGGAAGTACGATTTCATATGCACCTGGAATTATATTAGTCAGGTGGCTGAATAAAGTGCCCGGCATTAAAAATTGGAACGCTGACCCGGACACCATTCAAAAGCGTTTTGGAATCTTCGGGGAATCTATTTTCATTGGTCTGTTTTTAGGTGCAGCGATTGGAATTCTCGCCGGCTACAGTGCAGGAGAAGTCATAGAGATTGGAATGGCGATGGCAGCTGTTATGGTGCTGATGCCTCGCATGGTCAAGATTCTTATGGAAGGGTTGATGCCTGTCTCTGAATCGGCTCGTCAATGGCTGTCCAAACGCTTTGGTGATCGGGAAATTTATATCGGTTTAGATGCCGCTGTTGCCCTAGGTCACCCGGCTGTAATTTCAACAGCGTTAATTCTTGTGCCAATCACGGTTCTTTTAGCTGTTATTCTACCAGGAAACGCGTTGTTGCCTTTTGGTGACTTGGCTACGATTCCATTTGTTGTCGCATTCATTGTGGGAGCGGCTCGAGGGAATATCGTCCACTCCGTCATAGTAGGAACTTTGATGATTGCCCTATCTCTCTATATGGCGACAGATGTAGCACCAATTTTCACAGAAATGGCGTTCAATGCGGACTTCGAAATGCCGGAAGGGTCTGCAAAGATTTCAAGCATTGACCAGGGTGGAAATCTGGTCAACTGGATCATATTCAAAGTCTTCAGCTTGTTTAATTGACTCGTACTATAGGAGGGATAGCCTTGAAAGCACTCGTTAAAACAGAGCTTGGGTTCGGAAATCTGGAAATCCAGGAAAAGCAGGAGCCGATTGTGGGCGAGCATCAAGTGAAAATAGAGGTGAAATACGCTGGGGTTTGCGGGTCGGACATTCATACTTACGAAGGACATTACAAAGTGAATGTACCTGTCACCTTAGGCCATGAATTCTCCGGTGTTGTCGTTGATGTGGGGAAGGGAGTAACGGAATTCAACATTGGTGACCGTGTAACATCTGAAACGACATTTTATGTATGTGGCGAATGTAAGTACTGCCAAAATGGTGACTATAACCTTTGTAATCACAGGAAGGGGCTTGGAACCCAGCAGGATGGTGGGTTTGCCAAATATCTGATTGCCAGGAAAGAAAGCGTCCACCTTCTTCCGCCACACGTTGATGATCGATCTGCTGCTATGACCGAGCCGCTTGCCTGCACCCATCATGCAGTGGCAAAGACAGAAATCAATGAGGGAGACGTCGTCGTTGTAATTGGTCCCGGACCGATCGGGTTATTTACAGCTCAAGTAGCAAAAAGCAGAGGAGCAAGAGTGATCATCGCCGGATTGTCCAACGATCAAATCCGACTGAACAAAGCGGAAGAATTAGGAATAGATTATGCAATTAATATTCAAGAACAAAACCTTAAAGATTTGGTTCATAAGCTGACGGATGGATACGGAGCCGATGTGGTGTTTGAATGTTCAGGCGCCGTCCCAGCAGCTAATCAAGCCTTGGATTTGTTAAAGAAAAAAGGACAATATGGCCAAGTCGGAATCTTTCCTAGCCCGGAAGTATCTTTTGACCTTGAAAAGATTATTCAAAAAGAAATCAGAGTGGTCGGAAGCCGAAGTCAAAAATCAGCCGATTGGGAACCTTCTCTCGAATTGATGAACTTTGGTCGAGTGAACGCTCAATCGCTTGTCACTCATGAGTATCCGATTACACACTGGGAAGATGCTTACAAGGCAATCAAAAGCGGGGAAGCCATTAAAGTTTTATTGACTCCTGTCGAGTAAAAGAAATGAGGTTTTAATGATGGTAGATATCTTTTTAGAATTCATGCTGGGGCCTATGCGGGCCATTGGGGAGTTTTATTTTGAACACCAAATGGTATTTAATTCGGTAGTCATAGGAGCAGCACTCTACAAACTAGCAAGTGGGAATAAACGAGAGGGAAAAGAAACGGAATCTATGTAACGAAAAAAGGTGAAAAAAGATGAAAACTTTAAACCTGTATGGTGAACAGGATATTAGATTTGAAGATACAGCGGTACCAGTCATTCAAAAAGCAGACGACGTGGTGATTAAGGTGAAAGCCGTGGGTGTATGCGGATCGGATATTTCCAGATATAAAAAACTGGGGCCGTATGTAGAAGGAATGACATTTGGTCATGAGTTCGCTGGAGAAGTGGCAGAAATAGGACCAGCTGTCGAAGGCATTAAAGTAGGAGACCGCGTTACCGGCTGTCCGACCTTTTACTGTGGGGAATGCCATAGCTGTTTAAAAGGAAACTTATCACAATGTGAAAAGCTTACTGTCATAGGCGCACGCCATCCTGGTGCTTATGCTGAGTTTGTTCATTTACCTGCCAGGCATGTCCTTCCTCTTCCTGATAATGTGGACTACGATACGGCTGCAATGATTGAACCATCTTCCGTTGTCGCACACGGATTCTATCGTACGAGCATTCACCCTGGTGCGACTGTAGCCATCATGGGCTGTGGAAGTATTGGCTTATTGGCCATTCAATGGGCAAAGATTTTCGGGGCAAAAAAAGTAATTGCAATTGATATCGATGATAGAAAGCTGGAGGTTGCGGACAAAGTAGGGGCGGATAGCAAGGTCAACCCGAAAAATGGTCCAGCCCATCAGCAGGTAGCTGAAGCAACGGAGCAGCTTGGAGTCGATCTAGCCGTGGAATGTGCCGGGTCACCGATAACTTCAGAACAAATCCTTGCTCTGCCTAAAAAAGGAGGAGAAGTGCTCTACATGGGCATTCCCTATGCTCAAATTGATATGGAACGTTTTTATTTTGAAAAGATTGTCCGGAACGAATTGAAAATCATCGGCTCCTGGAATGCAATTTCCTCGCCGTTTCCTGGCAAAGAATGGAGTTCCACTCTTTATTATATGAGTACTGGACAGTTGAACATCAAGCCGATGATCTCACATCGTTTACCATTAGAGAAGGGGCCGGACACTTTTCAAAAGCTGATCCAACATAATGAGGACTATGTTAAAGTACTTTTCTACCCATAAGTATATGAAGGTTACTTGAGAAGAGAGCGTAATTCCTGGAGAAGGGGCGTTCTCTTTTTTGCTTAATCGTACATGTCACATAATACGCATCATTGCAGAATTCACAGATCAAGGAATGAGAATAGCCCTCAGAAACACAAATGAAAAATGTTGTGTTCCTGAGGGCTTTAAATTCACATTAGGTATCTACTCTGGTTCTCAAGGCATCATGGTGAAAGTATTTCCCCATTTTTATCCTTAAAGTGGATCTTGTAATCATTATGTTGAAGAGAATCTTTTCCTTCTTTGGAACTAAAGAATTCTTGAATCTGATTCTCTATATTGACTATAATTTCCTTGCTTTTATCTTTATTATCCAACGAGGTATTCACGTATATTTGAAAATTGTTGTTCTCATAAGAAGCCCCAACATTTTTCACATGCAAATCTTGTTGACCTGCTAAAGCAATCGTAAGTTTTCTTGCGATTTTAAGAGATATCGTCTCATTTGTTGGCCCCCCACCCAGTACTCTTACGTCGATGTTAAATGTACCAAAGTTAACCGTTTCTATTTTTTCGGGAAGCTCAGCTATTAAAGCATCGACATCAGTTTTTCTTGTGTCGGCATATACTGTTAGTCTATTAGAGCCCAAAGCAGTTGATAATTGTCCTTTAGTACCTATTGCTTCTTCTAGATAACTATTCACAATATCACTTTTTCTTCCAACTGAGTATGGGAATTGGCTCCAAGTATCGTAGGAAGCTTTCTCAATGGATGTATTCTCAATATAGCGGAAAACTTCCACCTCATAATTATCCCTACTAAACGATTGAAGAATCTCGGAAACTTGCTGCTTCACTTCCGAATGTGTATGCTGTAAAATTTCTTTTTCAGTTTTGATACCGACAGTAAACACCTTTTCATTAGGAAGGTAAAAAGCTAATCCTGTTGAATGCCCTAGATTTGCAAGTTTTTCTTTGATTTGTTTTTCCTCATTCAACATCTTCTGATTCTTTGTAACTTTCTCTGGATATTGCGCTTTATCAACCCCAGTATATGGAACAACATTCACTTTATATGCGTCCAAACCTTTTGCCTCAAAGAGGTCCTCAACCAGGCTTTCAATTTTCTTGTTTACTTCATCAAAGTAAATATCGCTCCCGGGAATGCTGATTTCATATGTTTTATCTAAAACGTTAAAGCTAATTGAACGAACTCTATAACCTTCAGATTCCAAAAGTTCTTTTATATCAGCACTTATAGGGTCCACCTCTTTTGATTCATATATGGATCCTATCACAGGGAATTTTGCCATAACATTTGAAATGGTAGGAAATGAAAGTGATGCTCCTATAAGAATGCTTAAAAATAGTACCGCAGCCCCAGCAAAATAATAGACCTTTGTATTCTTTCGGCTATCTTTCTGAATCTCTTCATTCACGGATTTTTTTATTCGGTTATGGATGTGATCATCATAGAAATTTTTCTCATAATGATCTTTTGTTTCTTTGAACATATCGCCCATTTATATCATCCTTTCTTGAATCATAGGATGGGTTTTCAGCTTTTCTCTCCCTCGGGCAAGTCGAGTTTTAATGGTGTTTTCCTTTTCTTCTAAGGTCATGCTTATGTCTTCGATTTTTTGATCATAAAAGTAAAAAAGAACAAGTACTTCGCGGTACTTTATTGGCAAGGTCATCACAGCTTGGAGAACCCGTTCTCTCTGATTTTGTTTTATGTATGTCTGTTCAGTACTTTCTGATTGGTGTTCTTTATCAAAGTAATTAAGGGGATATTTTAATTTTGCAAGTTTATTCCTTCTAAGAACATCTTTAGATCGATTCACTGTAATTCTGTAAAGCCAGGATGAGATAGCGGCTTCCCCCCGGAATCGGTCCATATATCGAAAACACTTTATGAATACGTCTTGAGCGATATCTTCTGCGGTTCCTTGATCTTTCACATAAGAATACGCTAATAAGTAAACTTTCTTGGAATGAGATTCCATTAATTCATTTAAAAAGGATTGTTTTCCTTCGTTTGTCAGATCCTTTATGTCTTCCTCGGCTTTTTCCTTCAATGTTCTCCCTCCCTTTACACCATTATGACTATTATCTCTTAGTTAAAGTTTCATAAATAATAAAGTCTTTCTCTGATTGGCTCAATTAACTCATTAGACGATTAAATTTCAGGAGATAAGGTAGGAAATTTTTTGAAACTAATATCCGCCTTATTCGTATGTAAATTAATATATGGTAATAGATATTGATATAATTATAGTGGCACCTTTGACTTGGATAAGTTGGCCCGGAATTTTTGTGTTTGGTTTTATTATTTAGAAAAAATTAAATATATAGATTTTATGATGGCGAAAATTTTCTAGGGGGTAGAGCATGAGCTTGTTAAATATTCTGCTTGGAGTCGGTTTGGTTTTCTTTATATTATTTATTATAGCTATCTCCTCATCACTCCGAAAATAAGACAAGAGATAATGAGTAAAAAAGAAAAAGACATAAACAAGGGGAGAGGTTATAAAGTGCCCACTTGCCGAATGTGTAACAGTAAATGGTCTTGGTCTCAGGCAATGAAGCAACAAATGAAGTTAAAGTCCAGGATTGTATGTAAGTATTGCGGCCATAGACAGTATTTATCAGAAAAATCTCAATGCAAACATGCCGTGCTTTCCATCATTATTGCATTCAGTTTAATTTGGGTTTTTAATAATACAGCTGTTCCAATCGTTTTGTATATAATTTTTTTCATTCTAGGTATAACCCTGCTTAGTTTGACCTCTCCGTTTTTAATGGAATTATCCAGTGAAAAAGAGCAACTATGATTTAATCATTATTAAACTGGCCTATACACTGGGGGAGAAAGAAATAGAGCAGATAAGTGGCAATTTTCTTTATATAATGATGTGAGAAATGAAAATAACATACAAGCTGCATATGCTTTGATTTTTAGTAAGATTGAAGAGTTGTCATGATTTTAAATAGCTAAGGAGAGTCATATTATGAAAAGAAATATTTTAATTGTAACGCTTACTGTAGTATTTGTTATGTTATTGGCTGCTTGTGAAGATTCAAGTGCTATGTCGGAAGACCAGTCTCAAAATAAGAACTCAACTCAAAATAATGTTGACGATGCTTCCAGTGAAGAGTCTACAGCCAATGGATCAAATACCGAGAATACGGAGACTAACGATGATGATGAGGCATCCACCAATGTGCTTACCGAAGATGGAGACACATCTACTGATAATGAGGTTAGTAAGAAAGAAGAGTATGAGAAAAAATTAATGGCTGCTAAAAAAGAAACAGAAGAAATGGAAGCAGCAGATTCATCTACATATGCCTTGAAAAAAGTAGAAAACGATCGATGGGATACTTGGGATGAGTTGTTGAATGAAATTTATGGTGTTTTAACCGAGCAACTGGCAGCTGAAGAAATGGATCAATTAAGAGAAGAACAGCGGGATTGGATGAAATCCAGAGATAACAGTGCTTTGGAAGCATCCCTGGAATATGAAGGCGGTACGCAGGAACACTTAGGATATGTGTCTGTGCTAGCAAACCTTACAGAAAAAAGATGCTATGAATTGGTGGAAGGTTATATGAAATGAAGCATACTCATGCTCATAGATAGATAAAAAATGGGCCTAGTGCGAGATAGAGTTTTATTTGTTAAACGGCTCAATTCGATTGGAATGAATTCGTCGAGTTCAGAAGAAAAAAGGGGGGATATAAATTAAAAAAATCGCAGGTTATTTCGTTTACACACTGGTAATGCTATTTAGTTTGATTGCTTGCTTGAAAATCTATCAAAATTTGAAAGAGCAGGCTGAGCTTGATTTCAACATTTGGCCAGTAGTTACATTCGGTTTATTATATCCAATTCTATTTGGTGCTCTCTTCGCCTTACCTGGCTTATGGAAGCGTATTAGACAAGAAAAGGCTAAAGGGTTTGAAATCGGTAAGTTCCTCGGGGTAGGCATTCCATCAATGTATGTTATTCTTGCGCCTTTTCTTTATTCAACCCAAGTGTTTTCATTCTACCTCCCATTCACCAGTTTGCTTTTCAACCAATACACAGGGGGTGTTATGATATTCAGCTTTGTGTTTGGTTACCTCATTATTGACTGTATAAGGAGCCGAGATAATGAAAATATCCTTTGATGAAAAACCAATTGTGAGATTAGGAGCCAACGGTTAAGCGTTGACTTTATAACTTTTCAGGAGGGGGAGCTTATGATTCATTTGCAAAAAGTGCGAACAGATGAAGCGGCTAAACTACATAATCTAATGCAATTTTATATTTATGAATTCAGTAATTATCTACCAGATATAAAGTTAGAAGACAATGGGGCTTACAAACCTTTTGATTTAGAAAAGTATTGGAATAACAATCAATTCCACGCTTATTTTATTAAGTTAGGTGATGAATTAATTGGATTCGCTCTTATAGAAAGTGCTACTTTTTCAAATCCTAATACAGTTGAGGAGTACTTTATTATTACTAAATACAAGGGGAAAGGTTATGGAAAAGTCATTGCGAAAAAATTGTTTACATTGTTTCCTGGTGAGTGGGAGATAACACAGATAGAAAATAATGAACCAGCCCATGCTTTTTGGAAAGGGCTGATCCACGAAGTAAGTGACGGTAATTTCAGAGAGCATTTTAAGGACGGAGTCTATGTCCAGAAATTTAATACCTGAAATGATTGAAGCAACCAAGACAGAAGCGTATAAAGGGAGCTCGTTAAGGCTACCTTGAAAAAGATCCCTTTTAGTGTAAAATTACTCTAAAAGGAGGTTTTTTTATGGAAACCGTGGCACCATGGACCTTGATATTGTATTACCTTTTCTTATTGGTGGTTTTAGGAACTTCATTATTTAGTTTAATGAAGAAAAGGAGTATAAGTTCTGCGTTAGTGACTGCGTTTATTGTTATTACAATACCGCTAGTTACTATAATTAATAGTATTGGTAGAAGTGAAGGACATAATGAATGGGATCATTTATTACACTCTATCCAAAATGGGGAAGTCTGGGCGATATATGTGGGATTAGGAAATCTATTCTCAATAGTCTGGCTGTTGATATTCTTTTTTTCCAGAAAGATGAAAAGATAAGGAGGATACTAGTTTCATTAAAGAATATTAACTTGAAAATCTTCTGTATAAGGTGGGCATTTTTTGAAGAAATATATTAAAGCAATAGACGATTATTTCGAAGAGGTCGATAAAAGAATAGACAATCGATTAACTTTTATTGGAATATTCTTTGCATTGATTGCTGCCGAATTACTAAATAAACCTTTTATTAATGGGATGATTCTTGTCATTATAATATTCCTGGTAAGGGGAGGGTTGGATTTGATAAATCCAAATTCAAGGGCGCACCAGCGCTATAGGCAAACGTCAAGTATCCTCTTAGTCTTTATCACTTTAGCTGCTATTATAGGGTTTGTAATAAAGATATTGTTACCGTATCCATATGGAATTCTTTATTGAAGTTTAGCGGGTATCCTTATTAATGCTGTTGGTTAAGTAGAATGATAAAAAATATTCAAATCCAATTATATAACAATAGGGCTTATTTATATCGAACCAAATTTATGGAGTTGAAGTTATGAAAAGGTTAGTCATAATAACTGTAGGTAAAACCCATAGCGGAAAAACTACATTTGCAAGAGCTTTAGAAAAAGAGTTGACCAATTCAGTTGTAATAGATCAAGATAACCATGCTGAATTTATTAATACATATTATAAAAACTTACAACCCGAACAAGGACCAAATACTCTTAAACATGCACTTTCTAAATTAATCGTAGACTATACTAAAGAGAACACGGATTCTCACATGATTATCTGCAATTCAAACCGAGGTCTTAAAGGTCGTGAGTATTTGCTTGAGGAGTTATTCAATAAAGATGAGTTTGTACGCATACTCGTTCATTTTGATATTTCGGAAGATGAACTGAAGACACGTGTGAATCAAAGTAATCGGGATATCAATATTTTTAGAGGGGACTATTCTGATTTTAACGAAGTACTTGAGCACCAACGAAAGGAAGCATTCAAAGAAGATGTCAAAGATCCTGAGGAGCATGAGGCAGACTATTTATTTGTGGTACATAACAATGAGGAAGTTGAAACTGTTATTAAGAAAATCGATCATCTTAGGAAGGGGTAGTTACATTGTCTGAGGGATTACTTCATCATGTGGAAATCTATGTTTCCGACTTAGAGAAATCTGAATCATTTTGGGGCTGGTTCTTAAATGAGTTAGGCTACCAATCTTATCAAAAATGGAATAAGGGACAAAGCTGGAAGTTAGGAGAAACTTATTTAGTATTTGTGCAAACAGAAACTGAATACTTAGACGTTCCTTACCACAGATGCAGGACTGGTTTAAATCATCTGGCTTTTCATGCTTCTTCACGTGAAAGAGTAGATGAGATGACGAGAATGCTTAAAGAGAGAGGTATGAAGATCCTATACGAAAACCAACATCCTTTTGCCGGCGGAGAGGATTATTATGCTGTCTACTTTGAAGATCCTGATAGGGTGAAAGTCGAATTCGTTGCACCATCTCCATGAGCATTTTAGAAAATCTTTAATAGTCTGATATCCTTGAAAACAGTTATATAGGAAACTAGTTTCAATACAATTATTATTAAACATATAATTAGGAGAAAAGGGATTATAAGGAATTTAATAGAATGTGTAATTTAACCATAGTTTTTCATGCAGGGAAGGGAGAGGTAATATGGTGAATACTGGTGTCACGTTTCAAATTAGAATCTCAGATTATGAAGGAATACTTTGGTATGAAAAGCTTTTTGATAGAAAACCTGATTTTATACCACATGAGGACTTTGTAGAGTGGGAAATCACAAGAGACGCCTGGCTTCAGGTTGCTGTAGGGGAACCGATAACTGGTAACGGTCCCTTAAGATTAGGTGTTGAGGATATCAATAGTGAGAGAAAGCGGTTGATGAATGTATTGAATCTACAAATAGAAGAGGTTAAATCCAGGGAAGGGGTGCCGGCAGCTTGGTGCACGTTTGAAGATCCTTATGGGAACAGAATAGGATTATATCAAGACTTATAACTTAGTTATTTTTAAACATCGCCAATCAAACCTTCAGGTGTAAAGTTATGATGACGTATGTAAAAGTAGTCTTTCTTACATAAATACTGAGGTGATATTAATTGAAAAACGGAGAAAAAGAAAAATTTGCTGGCTTAAAAAAGGTTGAAGTTGTTGATGATCATTTAGGTGTAACATTTCCTGTTTTTGTTATGTATCCAACCCGCACACCTGAAAAAGAAGAATTCATAGGACCGTATAGCTTAAATGTGGCAAAGGATGCAAAACCGCAAGATGATGTATTTCCATTGGTAGTCATCTCTCATGGTACTGGTGGAACTCCACTTGTTTATAGAACTCTTGCTCGTCATTTAGTTCAAAATGGATTTATAGTAGCGATGCCCGAACATCCTTACAACAATATCCATGACAATCAACTGGAAAACTCAGTCACCCTTTTAGAAAGCAGACCAGGCAATATCACTCAAACCATTGACTGGTTTAAAGGAGACGATCTTTTTAAAAACAATGTTAATTTTGATGATATTTCAATAATCGGACATTCAATGGGAGGTTATACCGCAATTGCGGCAACTGGTGGAATACCGACAACTCTGCCGTGGGAAACGGATAACCAAGTACCTGAAGTAATAGATCTAAAGGTGGAAGAAAGAATAAAAAAGGTGATTTTATTAGCGCCTGCTTTAGGGTGGTTCAGGAATGAGGGGGCTCTTGAAAAATTGAATTTACCAATTTTGATGATGACAGGAGAAAGAGATGAAATCACTCCTTATTTTCATGCTGAGATTTTATTGAAAGGGGTTGGAAATACTGAAAAAATTGAAAGCCGAACCATAGATGACGCTGGTCATTTCTCCTTCCTGAGTCCTTTTCCGAAAGAGATGAAAAAATCCTCATTTCCTCCTTCTCAAGACCCGGCTGGATTTGATAGAGAGCTTTTCCATCAAGAATTAGAATCTGATGTCCTGAATTTCTTATTAAGCTAATGTAGAAGCGGAGTGTTGAGCTGACTACGTTTCCTTCTTTTAGTGAGGGCAGGTTTTTGAAGTAATCATATGGAAGTTGTTCTACATAAAGAGAATTTATGAAGTAGCGATAAAATAAACTCTAAAATGTCTCGGAGGTATATAAATGAAGGTCAAGCGAATTGTTGCCAATATTGAGACACAGGACATTTCCAAAGCAAAGCACTTCTACGAGGAGATACTGGGACTTGATCAAAAAATGGATCTTGGATTTATTGCAACGTATGGTTCTAATGAGAAAATGACTACCCAAATCAGTTTCTTATCAGAAGGTGGCTCCGGCACACCTGTCCCTGATTTGTCCATTGAGGTTGACGATCTTGACGAGGTGCTCATCCGTATAAAAGATGCAGGAATTTCAATTGAGTATGGACCGGCTGAGGAACCGTGGGGAGTTCGGCGTTTTTACGTTAGAGATCCGTTCGGGAAGCTCGTTAATATTTTAACTCATTTATAAAAATGAAGCTGAAATTTCTCTGAATAATTATCATTATCCAGAAATCCGGTTTCAATCTAGAGGAACTGTTAAAGTTTGTTGTTGCTTCTCACGAATCGCTTGTCGGTGGATGCTTGCCGCGGGCACGGCCTCAGCTAACTTGGTCAAGGAGATCACTTGACCAAGTGGATCTTCGGCTCGCGCTATTCCCGCAAGCGTCACCACCGAACGCTCCTCGTGGAAGCAACGAGGCCTATCTAAATAGAGTGATTTACTTTGATTTATTAATGTCTCATCGAAATAAAGAAGATGAGTTGAAAACGATAAAATCGTTCTGGCTGGCCTTTATTTTGTTGCATAACTCAGAAAGTTGCAGTTCTTCAGGAACCTCCTCGAGATAAAGTTCTGTGGTGTCTTGTCTGCCTCCGCCCCCTTACCTTATAAGGTTCTCGAAACGACTTCTGGAATAAGCATCTAAGAGCTTAAGGGAAGTAGAGGATTGTCAATTCCAAGGAAGGTATTCTGATCATGAGAGCTTGATATAACGCATTTTACGATTATACCACAAGGATAGTGAAGACAATCCTCCTGCGTAAGGGGGTTCGTTTCTCACCTCCATGAGTTGGGTTGGTGGGGGAGCTGCGAGACTCCCGTGGGAGAAGGAAATAGGCGAGATCCCACAGGGCGGTAGCCCGAGGAAGCTCGCCAGGTCCCCCACAGGAAAGTGTTCAAATGCAGAATCGTCCTGGTAGACACGACTGGCATAAGCAGAATAGCAACGGAATGTGTCTTTTCATTCCATTGCTATTCTGCTTATGACGCGAGTGTCTGGACGATGGAGCTAGACGAGTAGCTTCCCAACCAACCCTGAAGCTCAACATGGCAACGAACCCTGATTATCTCGAAATTGATTCTTCAAGAAGCCTGCCATATTACTGAATAACGCTCATATGAAAAATCAACAACCTTTAACAAAGCCTTATTATAAAAGAGATGCACTTGCTTGAACTAGTCAAACAGCTTAGGAGGTGGCCGATGAACTTAGGCGATTTAGGTGCTCCATTAGCAGTAGGAAATACAGCAAAGGTTTATCTTTTTGAAAACAAGATCATCAAAGTATTCAATGACAATTTACCTTATACGGAATCTATGAATGAAGCTAATAGGCAAGAGTATGCTTATTCGTGTGGCCTCTATGTTCCAAAGGTATTGGATGTCATTAAACTGGAAGAGGACAAACAAGCTATTGTAATGGAGTATATTAAGGGAGAAACAATTGGGAATCTCCTCTCTGATAATCCGGAACAAGCAGAATATTACATGAATATCTCCATTGATCTCCAACGAAAAGTTCATCAGAATGAAGCTGATTCTATTGATCTTATGTCTGAAAAATTAAGTCGCCAAATAAATAGCGCACCTTATTTGGGTGATGAACTCAAAAGTTCCTTACTGGATAAGTTAGGGTCAATGGTATTTGAGAAAAGGCTCTGTCATGGGGATTTTCATTTATTCAATTTAATCAAGTCTGACGATAAAGTGGCAATAATAGATTGGGGGGATGCCAGCGCAGGTGATTTACGTGCTGATATATATAGGACTTACCTTCTTTACTCCCAGCTTTCAATGGATTTGGCAGATATGTATTTACATCTCTATTGTAAGAAAAGTGGTCTTTCAAAAGGTGAAATATTAAAATGGGCGCCGATTATTGCTGCCGCGAGATTGTCTGAATGTGTAACAACAGAGAGGCCTGAGCGACTTTTAGATATCGTAAATGATTACCCTGCTACAGAAGTAGAGTAATAGGAGTTAGATGTGATTGTAAGGTTATGGAAAGAAGGATGGGGTTTTAGATGAGTCCAACATACGAAAATATAGTTTCATGGGTAGAAGATATCAAAGAGAGAAATCATAGCTCTGCAGCTGCACTCACTGTAATCAAAGACAATAAGATCGTTTTTGAACACTATAGCGGGTTTCATTCCAATACGGACAATCCACTACCTATAAATGAAAATTCCAGATTCAATGTGGCATCTGCCAGAAAGAGTTACTTAGGATTGTGCATCGCATTTGCTTTATATGAAGGAAAAATACATAGCCTTGATGATTATGCCAGTGACCATTTTCATGACATAGACAGAGATATTCTTGGAAATACCACCTTACGACATATGGTAACTCACACACATGGTCTCGATGAAACTTCAGAAGGGGAGCTCATCAGAGAATTCGATCCTGGTGAAAAATGGGCCTACAGAGGAATGAACATCAAACTTATGACTCAACTAATACATGAAATCTACGGCAGACCCTTTCCGGAATTTCTGTATCAAAAAGTATTCTTACCAATGGGATTGAAAAGAACATGGTGGGAAACGGAAGATAATGATGATTTAGTGAAAGTAATAGTTGATCATAATAAGATTGCAAAAGACACCACCGGTTCGGCTGAAGATGGAATGGAATCCAATCCAATCTGTTTGTTTCTGCCCGTGAATTTGCTCTTTGGGGTAACCTCTTTCTTAACAAAGGGGAATTCAATGGAAAGCGAATAATCCCTGAAGAGGTCATTGAACTTGCGAACAGTATACATACACCGAATCACCTAGCAAAAGAATGTCCTCGTAACGGGATGTTTTGGTTCGTGCAGGATATTCCTCGAGAATTGAGTGAATTAGGGGACCGAGTGCCAAGAGGTTCCTTTCAAATCCTAGGTGTGACAGGTCCAACTTTGTTAGTGATTCCAAAATACAATGTGGTAGTAGCTAAAATGTATAACAAAAGGTACAACTACGGAAATGATAATTATCTTTATTACTTAAAAGAATTCAGCAATAAAGTGGCCGACAATTTCAGAATTAAGAAAAGTGAGGAAAGTTTATGATTAAACCAGGATCCTTACAAAAGGGTGATCGGGTAGCGGTGATTGCACCAGCTGGACCACCAGACGAAGAACAATTGCTAGAAGGGATAAGTGTGCTTGAGAATATGGGGCTTGAGGTCGTGATTGGACGGCACGTGTACGAAATGAATGAGGACCTTGCTGTTGTCGATCAGAAGCGGCTGGAGGACCTGCATCAAGCTTTTTCTGATCCTGCGATTCGCGGAATCTTTTGTGCTAATGGAGGATTCGGGACGGCAAGGATTGCTCCTGGGATTGATTATGAAAGAATAAAAAGAAACCCTAAGATCTTTTGGGGTTACAGTGACATTACCTATCTGCTTAATGCCATTCAAAACTTCACTGACCTGGTTACTTTCCACGGGCCGATGGTGTCATCAGACATGAATGACGAGCAAAGAACAGCGGAGACAGAATCCACTTTTCATCCATTATTCACGGGAGAATCTCAGACCTATGATTCAAACGGATCGCCTCTCGTTACGCTGGCTCACGGAAGAGGAGAAGGGCGTTTGGCAGGGGGGAATCTTACTCTTCTCACCAATGGTTTGGGCACACCATATCAAGTGTATACAAATGGAGCAATCCTACTGATCGAGGAAGTAGCAGAACCTGCGTTTCGTATTAATTTGATGCTTACTCATCTTAAGCAAGCAGGGGTGTTCGATGAGGTCGAAGGTGTTGTCATAGGTAACTTCCAAGTGGAACCAGACGAATATGCGAAAATAAAAAGAGTGTTAAAAGACTTCTTCGCTTGCGCCCCTTTTCCTGTGGTTGAGAATTTTCCTATCGGACACTGCCAGCCTAATTATGGCGTGCCGTTGGGAGTGAATGCGAAACTCACAACATCGCCGCCTCGTTTAGTAATCGATTCAGGTGTGATGTGAATCTTAATAGGCGAGTCATAAATATAGGTGGTGCTTTTATAACCATTCAACTTTCATTGATGAAGGGGTTATTTTAGTGTAAAATTACACTTATGGGGCAGTTGTTATTTAACTGAATTTGCTCACTTAGGGAGAGGTATAGAATGGTTGTGTTTCTCGGACTTTCGATCCTTATTTTATTAGGGGCTGTTTTGAGTTACTTTGCAGCAAGGCAAGGGCTGAAGAAAAATGAAAAGGTGTTCGAAAATATATTTTCAGCCCTTTGTATCATTTGTTTATTCGGCCTTGCGAGTGCATTGCTCTGGTTTAAATACGCAGGACCAATCAATGAATTCTTCTTATTCGGAGGAATGCTCTTCCTTATTGGAATCACTGTTATTTGTTTAGTCATTCTTCCTATTATTTTCCTAGTAAAGAAAGAGAAAATAATCGATTCAAAAGGATAGGAACACTTTTATGTCGGTGCCTGATTTCCACCACGCAAATGCGTGAGTACAGTGGAAATCAGGCACCGATTTTTTTGATTTTCTGAGTGTTTCAAAAGCGATTGCACTTGTGTACTAGAAGCTTCGGTCTGTCCATTAATCTCACTTTTCTCCTCAATTTCAACGGTGCCATCACAGGTTTATAAAAAAAGTGACAATGTGTCACTTTTTTATTGACTATTCCCTCACAATGATTTAAGATAGCAAAGTATCAGTTGGATGTGACACCGTGTCACATTGTGAGGAGGTAACACGGAATGCCGAAACAGACGTTTTATAATTTACCTGAAGATAAGCAGCAATCTTTATTGGAGGCTTCGAGAATCGAGTTTTCTAGAGCTCCCTTACACGAAGCCTCCATTTCTAACATTATAAAAATGTGTGGAATCTCCAGAGGCAGCTTTTATCAATACTTCGAAGATAAAGAAGATGCTTTCTATTACTTGTTAAAAGAACATTCAAAACAAAGGCAAGAGATGTTTATTGAATTTCTTAAAGAGTCGGAAGGCGATATTTTTGCAGCCACAACCAGACTATTTGGAGTGACTTTGGAGGAGTTCGAAAAAGAGGAAAAACGCACCTTTTTCAAGCATGTCTTCTTAAACATGAACCATAAAATTCAAACCACATTTACGAACGGGGAAACTGAAGATAAGTTTTTGAAATATTTAAATGATATCAAGGAGTATATTGAGCAGGATCAGTTAAATACGAACAATGAAGAGGAACTCTATCATGCGATTCACCTCGTGCGAATGTTGATGTTCAACAATATCATCCGCCATTTTGCTAAAGGGTTATCTAAAGAAAAAGCAATGGAGAATTTCACGATTGAACTGAACCTTCTTAAGAGAGGGCTTTCCGTTTAGGGAGAGGGAGGAATAAAGTATGGCTGAAGTCAATCAGCAGATCGATCAAAGAGAAGAAGAACAGCCGATAAATCGTGTAGCTATAGTATCAGTATTATTAGTCAGCGCTTTTGTAGCTGTATTGAATCAGACATTATTGAATACAGCGTTACCGAATATTATGGAGACTTTAAATGTGTCCGCCAGCACATCCCAATGGTTAATGACAGGGTTTATGCTGGTGAATGGCGTCATGATTCCGATTACGGCCTTTTTAATTGGGAAATTTACGACAAGGAGCATATTCTTTACGGCGATGTCCTTATTTACCCTGGGCACAGTAGTGGCAGCTATCGCACCTAATTTCCCTGTACTGTTGTCGGGCCGCTTGATTCAAGCGAGTGGGGCAGGAATCATGATGCCGCTTATGCAGACCGTCCTGTTAATGATATTCCCGATTGAAAAACGGGGCACTGTCATGGGGATGGCAGGTCTTGTCATCGCCTTTGGTCCTGCAATTGGACCGACTTTGTCCGGGTATCTTGTCGAAGAATACTCATGGCGTGTGCCGTTCATGGTGATCATTCCGATCGCGCTCGCTTCGATCGCCTTTGGTGCTTTTGCGCTTAAGAATGTTACGAAACAAACGAATCCGACGATCGACATTATTTCTATCATTCTATCAACCTTTGGTTTTGGTGGACTGCTTTATGGTTTAAGCAGTGCAGGGAATGATGGATGGGACAGTGCTAATGTATATGTCGCTGTCATCATCGGTGTTGTATCACTGACTGCGTTTATCATCAGGCAACTCCGTTTAGAAACACCTATTTTGGAATTTCGAGTATTCCGTAACAAAATTTACTCTTTGGCGGCAGTCATCAGTATGATTGTAATGGTCTCCATGTTGGGA
The DNA here is from genome assembly GCF_004101865.1 of Halobacillus litoralis. NCBI lineage: Bacteria > Bacillati > Bacillota > Bacilli > Caryophanales > Bacillaceae > Halobacillus > Halobacillus litoralis. The sequence continues at coordinate 844,076 of NZ_CP026118.1, read as the reverse complement.
GCGGAATTGCTACTTCCCATATACATGCAGACGATGCGTGGGTTTACTGCGTTTGAATCTGGGTTGATGCTGCTTCCAGGTGCAATCGTTATGGGTGTGATGTCACCTATTTCTGGTAAGATTTTTGACAAAATCGGTGCCCGCTGGCTAGCAATTGTCGGTTTGACGATTATTGCAGGGGCGACTTTTGTATTCACTAACTTGACTGCAACTACGAGTTACACATTTATTCTGGTCATTTACGCCATCCGGATGATGGGAGTAGCGATGGTCATGATGCCTGTATCTACCGCTGGTTTGAATCAATTATCTAACGATTGGATTCCACATGGTACGGCAATGAATAATACGATGCGTACAATTGCAGGATCGATAGGTACAGCTCTTTTAGTTACAGTTATGACCAATGCGTCGAAAGAATATGTTCCTTCAGCTGATGCATCACGTGAACAGATCATCTCAAATTCCATGATCCACGGGATCGATGTCGCCTTTATGGTCGCAACAATCATTGCAGTTGTTGGTATTCTATTGTCCTTCTTCATAACAAGTAAGCCGAAAAAGGAAAAACAAAAAGCGGCTACCGATTCAGAAGCAAGTTTACAAACAAACTAGGAGGGGTGTCATTGGATACGATCATTGAGGTCAAAGGGCTGAAAAAGTATTATAAAGGCTTTGAAGCGGTCAAAGGCCTTGACCTGTCTGTCAATAAAGGAGAAATCTTCGGGTTTCTGGGTCCAAACGGTGCTGGGAAAAGTACAACGATTAATATGCTATCAACGATTGTTAAACCTTCAGAAGGTCATGCCCAAATCAATGGGTTTGATAATGTGAAGGAAAAAAATAAAGTGAGAGCAAGTATCGGGTTGATTTTTCAAGCTTCCACCTTAGATGAGAAACTGACTGCAAATGAAAACTTGAAGTTACACTGCAAGTTTTATGGTGTTAAGAAAAGTTTGCGGGAAGAGCGTATTCAAGAAGTCCTGGAGATTGTCGATTTAAAAGAGAATCGTTATAAAATCGTGGAAACTTTTTCTGGTGGTATGAAAAGAAGGTTGGAAATTGCACGCGGGTTGTTAAACTATCCCAAGGTATTGTTTCTTGATGAACCCACAGTAGGATTGGATCCGCAAACAAGAGCCCACCTCTGGGAGTATATCCTGAAATTAAAAGAGAAAGCAGGAATTACTATCTTCCTGACTACACACTCGATGGAGGAAGCGGAGATTTGTGATCGTGTGGCTATAATGAACCATGGTGAATTGATTGCTTTAGACACCCCTGAACAACTGAAGTCAAAAGTTGGGGGAGATATCATCCATGTGTCCACAGAGGATAACCAAGCAGCTAAATCCCTTATAGAAGAACGGTATGGGACGGAAGCTGCTGAAGATGGAGAAGGCATAAGCTTTCGTGTAGAGAATGGCAGTAAGTTGTTAGTGGACTTCGTGAAGCAATTTGATATTCCGATCAAAAGTGTCAATTTACGCCGGCCGACTTTGAATGATGTTTTCTTGCAGCTGGCTGGTAGAGAGATTGGTGAAGACACCGGTTCAGATAAAGACATGAATAAAAAACTCGCAAGAAAGGGGCGATAGTATGGAAGGGATCCTGGCGATTTGGCAGCGTGATGTCATCAAGTTCTTTCGTGACCGTCCGCGGATTCTGGGCTCATTTGCTATGCCGTTCATGTTTCTCATTTTATTTGGAAGCGGTATGAGTGGGGCAATGTCGTCCATGATGGGCGGCGCAAGCCCTGACAGTCCTCTTGCTGACTTTGATTTTGTCCAGTTTATGTTCCCGGGTATTATTGGTTTGACCGTGTTTACAACCGCAATTTTTTCTTCATTATCTGTTGTGCAAGATAAGGAATTCGGCTATATGAAGGAAATTCTGGTATCACCGATTTCACGTATATCGATTGCGATCGGGAAAGTGCTCGGTGGTAGTACGGTCGCGGTTATTCAAGGATTGATGATGCTGATATTCGTTCCATTTATCGGTGTCTCGATCTCTTTTCTCATGATTATCAAACTCATCCCTGTGATATTTTTAGTAGCTTTTACTTTATCATCCATCGGATTATTGATTGCGAGTACATTAAAGACATCCCAAGGCTTTCAAATGGTCGTACAGGTATTGATCTTTCCTATGCTGTTTTTATCAGGGGCTATGTTTCCATTGAACGGAATGCCGGCGTGGATGAATGTACTGGTGAAAATCAATCCCCTGACTTATTCGGTGGATATGTTTAAAAAAGTGATTCTCGAACCGGCGACCATGGCGCCTGCCTTAAGAGAAGCGATGGGATTGAATCTTACCATCTTCAATCAGCCGATTACCTTTGCAGGAGAACTGTTCGCAGTGGCCGGGGTAGGTGTAGTATTCGTCGTACTGGCGACGATGAAATTTTCAACAATGGAAGCCTGAAAGTTCCATTTAGAGTTAGCTCCACTTTCTCACTGATCAATAATGAAGGAAGGCACTTTAAAGTACAGTGCCTTCCTTTTTTTCTGGTGAATTATTATTTTTTTTCTGAGGAAATGCCGTTTCTTTAAAGTGGTTTTTGTAAATTTTATGAAGGTTTACTGGCCATGACATGTTTCATTCGGATTGCTTTACACTAAGGACGGTGATGGTAGAAAGGATGACCACCATGCCAAGGATTTGTATGAGGGTCAAATGATCTCCAAGAATCAGGACGCCGAATAATGAAGCTGTCACCGGCTCTACCATAGCGACCATCGAAGCAGTTGTCGGGGCAGTCGAACGAATACCAATCACATAGATGATAAATGAAATTCCTGCGCCTACGAGCCCTAATAGAACAAACCACCCTAAGTCGCTTGAGGTCACCACAGCACCTGCTTCACCCTTATCCATAAACAGAAAAAGGATGAGACAAAATGAAAAAAGGCGGTGGTTAACGTCGTCTGCGGCTTCCCGATAGAGGAGGCATTTTTAAATCCGAATATAAACAATGCATAGGAAAGACCAGCAGCAAGCCCTGCTGCCGCCCCTAGAAAGCTAACTGAAATCGATTCAGTGTTGTAGGCGCCTGTAAGCAGGATGATCCCCATAAGCACACCGAAAATGCATCCCCATTTAAACCAAGTCGAACGTTCTATCCGTAATAAAAAGGAGAATAAAAGAACGAAGACAGGTGCGGTGTACATTAAAGTAGCCGCAACTGCTATGCTTGATGCTTCGATACTTAGAAAGTAAAAAGTGAAATTTCCAGCAACACCGACGCCCGCTAATAGCGACCATATGTAAAGACGACCGGAAATGATCCAATTTTGTTTAATGCGAATGAGAAACCATGCCAAGAAACATACAAACCCAACAGCTCCTCGGTAAAACGAAATCACAATAGGATCCCAGCCCTTGGACATTAGAATATCAGCGATACCTCCACTGATCCCCCAGCATATAGCGGCCAGCATTACTAAACCTACCCCTGCAAATCTCCTCATCGTGTACCTCCTACTAATAGATGATCGTACAAATTTTTGATCATATGATTAGAAACCTGACATGACCGTAATAATCTAAAATGTAAATCGCTCCCCTCGACTGAATGATTTTGAAAAGATGTTCATGGTAATTCCTTAAATATCTCCTGACTAAACCAGAAAAAGGGATGTCTCTAAAAAATAAAAAATCAATAATCAATTTACTCAGCTGAAATATCGGTTAATTTTTATGTAGTCGCTTCATGATAGTTTGTAGGACGACTCTTACAATTAAGCCGGTCAAAAGGGTAAGGACAAGTACGATAACAATATTATCCGACAATTTCATTCCTAAAATGACACCTATGAAAAGGGCGATCCCTATGGCTATGCCTAATATGCTCCCTTCCTTTTGTTTCATGATTTACCTCCTTGAGGACCATAATGACTTATTTGACTTGGTGGAGTGAGAGTTACTTTATTCCTTACCCCGTTTTGGATATGAAACACGGGAGAGGTCTATATTGATACCAGCTCCCACAAGGCTGAAGGATTTAAACGTTGATTCTGCTTCCGATGTTTTTAATAGAGAAGGTATAATCAGGGGTTAAAGAAAAAATAAAGGTGGATATATTTTTCCATCCACCTTTTTGCTTTCGTTCGTTATTCCTTTTCGATAAGGGTTTCTACGTTTTTGTTCAATTTCTCCAACTCTGCTTTAATTCCGCTTAATTCGTTTTCTATTCCAGCAAATGTATGAGAAGCGGCTTGAGAGATATCTTCCACAATGCTTGATATATCAACCTCATTTGAGTCGCTCGCTACACCGGCCTTTGACAGTTTATCAAGTAATGTATCTTGATTCGTGAATTTTGAGGCAAGCTTCAGCAGACTGTCTAAATCTAAATCATTTGATTGGGAAGTGCTTTCTTCTTTTTGGTTTTTTCTATAAATATCATCAAAGTTAATCAAAGGAATGTCCCCTTTCCAGTTATAAGTTAAAGGGCTATGTTCCTAGCCATAGCCCTTTAAACTTTAGTTAGTTAATGGTTCCAAGAATTTCATTAATACAGTTGACAACAATTTGGCGTTGCTCACTTGATCCCAGTAGAACAGCTACCAAAAGCGCCAGCAAAAACAAGACAGCAATGAGCACAGCTACTAAATTTCTTAACAGATTCATCATTCTCCCTCCTTCATCACAGAGATTGTGTGTAGGAGACGTCTCTTACATAAATACTCTATGTGAATCTAGCAAATACGCTTGTACATTAGCCTTCATTAATAGAATTAAGTGATAAGTCTAATCCATATCAAGCTTGGGTGAGCAAAAACCAAGTCATTTAACCTGAGGATTTCTACCATATATTTGTTTAAGCAAATGGTTTTTAATCAAGTTTTTCAGTGTGGGGGATATCCATAGAAGAGTAAGTATCTTATAAATGACCATATATTGAGTTTTATCCATAAATTTGAAATAATTGCAATAATAATGCTGGGGAAGGGAATTTAACAACGGAGAAACTGATTTTTGGAAGTGAACCCGCTTTTCTGAAGCCTATATAAATCAAAATACCCTATTGAATCAGCTGAAAAATAGTGGGGAAAGTAGAGGAATTGGTGTAAGCAAAGGGGGAGGAGGGATAGTATCCGTTTGATAATCGGGAATGCCGGGCTCGCTATAATAACTGTTTTTTCCTTGACCTTGATAATGGATAGAAAACTGGTGGGAGCTGTTATCTTTTTAGCCCTTTGGTTTGTCTATGATTATATAAAATGGTTGCAGAATCGCACAAATATCGACCAGGAACATAAAAGAAAGGGCTTAATAAGTTATTTTGTTACAGGAATAGCTGCCTTTCTGATCTATTTCTTATAGTTGGGCATCAATCCTGATACAGGCCTTCAGCATAAGTGGATCTACATAAATTCCAGTACTAAAAAAGAGCATATAGGAAGTGAGTAAATGATAGAAGGAAAGATTAATATTGTCCCGTTAACAATAGAAAATATAGAAGATGTTAATGCTACAAATGATTATTTTACAGTTTTCGGGAGACTAATTCCAACTTTTAATGGCCGGATATGGACACACGAAGAAGAACTATTCAATGAAACTAAAGAAATAAAATTTCCTGATGACCATCTGAATTGGGAGGAATTTTTGGATAATGGAGATAAGACTCTTTTTTTTGCGTATATGAAAGGGAAATGTGTCGGACAGATCAGGATGATGAAAGCCCGGAACCGGTTTTGTTATATAGAGAATATCGCAGTGATAAAACAAGCGAGAAAACAGGGGGTTGGAACGGAACTGCTGAAAGTAGCAGAAAAATGGGCCAGGGAGCGTAATCTGGCAGGTCTATCTTTAGAAACGCAAAATGATAATTTGGGAGCGATCAGGTTTTACATTCGCCATGGTTTCGAGTTAGGAGGCGTGGATACGCATACCCATATGAAGAACCCGAACATTGATATCGCTTTATACTGGTATAAACCCTTATGAACCAAGAGGCTGGGACAAAATAATTTTCCCGCTAGTAAACCCGGACGAATTTCCGTTCGGGTTTTCTTTATGAAGCAATAAATACATACGCCGCTCCGGCAACATACTTGAGGCCACTGAAAAACACTTTTCAATCTAGAGGAACTGTTAAAGTTTGTTGTTGCTTCTCACGAATCGCTTGTCGGTGGATGCTTGCCGCGGGCACGGCCTCAGCTAACTTGGTCAAGAAGATCACTTGACCAAGTGGATCTTCGACTCGTGCTTTTCCCGCAGGCGTCACCACCGAACGCTCATCGTGGAATCAACGAATCCTATCTAAAAAGAGTGATTTTCTTTGATTTATATATGTCTCATCGAAGTAAAGAAGCCGAGTTGAACGATAAAATCGTCCTGCCCGGCCTTTTTTGATGCATAACTCAGAAAGTTGCAGTACTTCAGTAGCCTCAATATACTTCACTCTCAGCGGAGATGGCCATCTTCCGGGGGCTTTCTGCTCGTGCTGTTCCCGCAGGAGGCTACGCATGTTGCCTACGCTCCATGCCACCCAATTGTTCGTCTTTCCTGTAGACTCGATTTAATTCCCAGGATGTAAGTTTCAAACATATTATTAAGGGTGAATTATTGTGCTTTTTAGGCTCTGGTTTATGGTTCCTGGGAGATTCCTCCCTATTTTTTATCAAGATACTAAATTTTAGGTTAGTTTCCTTCTATCAAGGGAAGGAAATAGAAGATTTAAAATTCATAAGAATAGCATGGTGATCATATGGGGTTCTTTTACTATATAAAGAAATACTTTAAAATGTCGAGACGTCAACGGAAAAGTGAATTAAAGTCAACGCTTTGGTTTATGCCTTTTTGGTATATCGTTGGAGCCATCGGTTTATCCGTTTTCACCTTTTATCTTGATTATGTGGTCGATGTCAGCTTATACCTGCCAGCCGCTATCGGTTTCAGTGGTCAGACTCTGCAGGTGCTTTTGAGTGCACTTGTAGGAGGGGTACTGACTTTAAGCGCCTTTACAATTAACTCCCTGCTCGTGGCTCTGACGACGTTCAGCGGGCAGTTTTCTTCCAAAATGCTTGTAAACTTTGTCAGTGACCGAGCGACCCAGCACGTACTCGGTATTTTTAATGGCAGTTTCATTTATGTGCTCTTGAACTTCCTATACGTTACGCATGAAGAAGAGGAGTATATTGTTGCGACACCGGTCCTATCGATTCTGACAGCAATTACGGCAGCTGTGACCTTTATTTATTTCATTAATCATACAACCACTTGGATGCAGGTTCATAATATCAGCTTCAATATGAACACCAAGTCAAAATCAGTGCAGGCTTCTTTAGAAAAAGAATTAAAGCCTTATCATATTGAGAAAGAGATAGAGAGGGAATCCCTCCCCTCTGAGTCTGATGGAAAGGTTATAAAAACCAGCCAATCCGGTTATCTTCAAGTCGCTGACTTTTCAAGGCTTATTAAACAGGCGAACAGAGACGACAGCCTTCTCAGGTTCAATGTCAGGATCGGAGAGTTTGTTGTAGAAGGAACACCGCTGTTTACTTATTGGGAATATGGACAAACCATTAAGCCCGAACGCTACTTCAAATCCATTGAGATCGGGGTCAAACAAACAGAAATCCAAGATTTGGAGTATGGACTGAATAAGCTTGCCGAAGTGGCCATCAAGGCTTTAGGTCATAATGATCCGCTTACGGTTACGAATACGATACATCAAATCACTGATTTGTTGAAAAGCATTGGCCAATCTACCAATTTCTCTCCGTACCTTTTTGACAAGGAACAAGAGCTTCGTATCATCTTAAATCAAAAAGATTTTCGTTATTACCTTCATAAGGGATTCGCTTCCATCCGTGAGTATGCAAACCAGAACTCGACAGTAATGACAGAGCTTTTGACGATGGTGTCGCTGTTGAGTAAAACGATGGACAAAAAAGTCCACAACGATTTATGGGAATTTGCCCGCCAGACCATTTTAGGATTTGATAACTACAGCTTGTACGAAAATGACTGCCTGTTTATTTTAGAGCAATTATCCGAGCTCGCTAAAAACACAGGTAACCAGGATGACTACCTTTTCCTGCTTGAATACATGCTGCAGCGAGTCAGTTCGAAGAGTGCCTCCACGGTACCATCTTCCCTATAAGTTATTTAAAAACAGAAAAACTAGTAGAATAGTTCTCTACTTGTTCAGTGAAAGTACCCACTTATACCAAAAAAACACCTCCAAATTTGGAGGTGTTTTAATCTTATTGTCATCTTTATTAACTTTGGTTTCCTTTATTTGTACCTTCTTTTTGTTCACTATCTTTATAACGGAGCAGATCCCCATAAACAACTTTGTCGGAGTACTTCAGTTCTTTTTCCGCCTTTTCTTTCAGTGGTTTACAAGTTTTGAGATTGATTTTTTCTTGGGTCTCTTTATCATAGCATTTATTAGACTCAGCAGCGTAGATATACTGGTCTGTTACTACACTACCGTCTCTGAGAATAGTCATATTGGCACGGTTTTCAGCAAACAAGTCTGTTCCGAACTGAACGGCATTATTCTGTTCAATCCCCAGTAAATTCAGGATGGTAGGTTTTAAATCGATTTGTCCGCCTACTGTTTCCATTGTTTTGCCTTCCATACCAGGTATATGAATAATTAAAGGAACCTTTTGGAGTTGAATATGTTCAAAAGGACGAATTTCCTTATTTAGTATTTCACTCATGGCCCGGTTATGGTTCTCGGATATGCCATAATGATCGCCATATAACACAAAAATCGTATCTTTATATTCTCCTTGTTCTTTCATTAATTGGAAGAATTTTTTTATCGATTCGTCTTGATAGCGCATGGTTTGGAAATAACGATCTACGGATCCATCTCCAGTATTTGCTGGTTCAATCATTTTCATATCTTTATCGTTCAATAGATAAGGGTAATGGTTCGTCATTGTAATAAACTTCGCATAGTAGGGTTCTTCTAGTTTTTCTACCATTGGCATGGATTGTTTAAAGAATGGTATATCTTTCAATCCATAGTTTACAGTGTTTTCTTCTGTTATATTATACTCCTCTTGTGAATAAAAGTGCTCGTATCCAAGGGTTTTGTACATAATGTCCCGGTTCCAAAAGCTATCATTGTTGCCATGAAAGCTCACGGGAGTGTAACCTTCATCTTTCAGAATTTCAGGAGTTGCATTATATTCATTACTTTCATTGGTAGTGAAAACTGCTCCTCGTGGTAATCCATACAGAGAGTTATCAATAATAAATTCAGAATCTGATGTTTTACCTTGACCTGTATTATGATAGAAGTTGTTGAAGTAAAAGCTGTCTTCAATGAGATCATTTAAAAACGGTGTGACTTCTTTACCGTGCAACTTTTTGTTGATCACAAAGTTCTGAGTGGATTCTAAGGAAACTAATACCACATTTTTTCCTTTTGCTTTTCCGAAATATTCACCTTTTGCTCCCATTTTTCCTTGCTGAGAGTTTACATAGTTCAATACTTCAGTAAGTTCATTGCTGTCGGCAAGCACACGCCGTGTTGAAGATTTTACTGTCATGACACTATCGTAAATATGGTAATTATAGATTCCTAGTAATTTCACAAGTTTAGCACGGTCGAAAGTTCTTACCAAAAGCTGTGGACGTTCCGCCTCAGCTAAACTCAAATTGACAGCACCAAATCCAAGCGCGGCAGCGTAAATCATGGCAACTGTCCGTTTACGAAATTCCATAGCAGGTTGCGTTTTCTTTCGTAAAAGCCATATACCGAGAACTAATACATCGATCCAATAAAGCATATCCTTGGGATGCACTAATGACTTGGTGCTTCCTCCCAGATCCGTAAAGTTCTTATATTGCATAAGAACAGGCAATGTAATGAAATCATTGAAAAATCGGAAGTACACCACATTCGCATAAAGTACAAATGACATGATGAAATAAATTACAAGAAACGCTTTATTCCGTCGTTTAGGTGAAAAGAATAATGAGAACCCAAGGAAAAATAAAATGGAGCTTACAGGCGTTAATACCAAAATGAATTGCTGAAGTCCATTTTCAATATTTAATGTGAAAGCATTTTGAAGCGCGTAATAGGATTTTGCCCATAAGAACAGAACCGCTATTATAAAAAACAGCCATCCTTTATTTAATAATTTTTTACTTCCTATATTCATATCTATCCTCCTGCATTTCTCTTAAGTTTAAGAGTACAATTTAACAAATTAATGGCAGGAGGTAAACAAGGTTAATTAGATATTTAAGAACCTTTTGTGAATAATCCCAAACCATTAATCGCAAAGGCTCCTTCAAGTCCATTGAGTTCGACTCAAACAAAACAAAGTTGCCAAATGGACATCAAGGGTTCAGGTAATAATGATCCGCTTACGGTTACGAACACGATTCATCAGATTGCTTATTTAGTGAAAAGTGTTGGACAGTCTACGAATTTCTCTCCGTAACTTTCCGAACAGGAACAGAGCTTCACTCTCGAAATGAAACCTTCAAAAAAGGATGAATCCTCACACACGAGGATTCATCCTTTTTGTTTGAACAGTTATAGTTGGAGATTCAGTTTCTTGGTGACGCAGGATTAGTACACGAATTTCCAGAATGTATTTAGGGGTTGCTGCATTTAATTCTCAAAATAGTTATTTAGATAAGAGGGGGTGTGTGGGTTTGTTTGAGTCGAAAGATATTTTGACCGATCAATTGGCAGCGAATACAAATGAAAAGAGTTGGTACGTACCATTTTCAGAATCAGTAAAAAATCTGACCGAGGAAGAAGCTGTTTGGAAGCTCAATGAAGAATGTAATAGCATTGCTGAAATTGTACAACACTTGCTTTACTGGAATAAAACATGGCAGACAAGATATAAAGAATCAAGTGTTCATGCAGTACCAGCATTGGAAAATAATGATCGTACGTTTTTCGTAGAAGAAAATCAATCATTTGGTGAGCTTCATAAACAACTGTTAGAAACTATTATGTATTGGCAGGAAATATTAAGTGAAAAACAATTACAAAGCTCTGTGGAAGGGTTTTCTGATACAAAATGGTGGGAAGTGATAGCAAGTGTTTCTACCCACAACGCTTATCATATTGGTCAAATACTTTATATTAAAAAGATGCAAAGAATTTGAAATTGCCTTACTGATTAATATGGAGCTCATATCTGCTAAAGGCTATGCCTCAAATTGACTGAAATACGGGTGAAGATTATATGGAGATTACCATGGATAAATTAAAAATCGATGATGCACAGGATTTATTTGATTTTGAAAGCGAAAATAGAGCTTTTTTTGAAAAAATGGTACCAAGTCGTGGTGAAGATTATTATAACTTTGAAACGTTCATGGTAAGACATAACGTTTACTCGATGAACAAATTCAAGACTCGTCTTATTTTTATCTGATAAGGGGAAGAAATGGTGAAATCTTAGGAAGAATGAACGTCGTAGATATAGACCGATCTCAAAACCTGGCTCATATAGGTTATAGAGTGGGGGAAAAACATATTGGTCAAGGGATTGCACATCAAGCTTTACAAACTACACTGGAACGTTTAAGTAAGGAAGGTTTCACCGAACTTTTTGCGAAGACCACCAATCATAACATTGCTTCAGAAAAAGTTTTAGAAAAAAACGGTTTTAATAAGGTAGAAGTCAGTGAAGAAGAATTTGTAATGAATGAAGAGATCGTATGGTTTATTAGTTATCGTTGGGATATTACATGATTGTACAATCTACCAAGGATGACAAGAATACTAAAATTGGTTCTGAATTTTGATGGGACGATGGTTCAACATGTACCGTCGCTTCTTTACTGACTTGGCAGTGAATTTGATTAAGAGAAAATTTAAAATGAAATAATAAAGGTGGGACTATAACAGGTGAGAACGTTATTAGAACTGCTTCGTATCATACTCATATTCGGGCTTCTTGGGGGATTATGCTGGGCGATTATAGGAAACATTTATACAGTGAATAAAGCCGTTGAAAGCTATTCGTGGCTAGGAGCTTCAGCAATCCTGGTCATCCTTTTTGTATTATATAGAAACAAGTTTCAATTCTCTGGTTGGTATAAAGGGAAGGGTAGAAATAAATTGTCGAAAAAAGTTACCCTGTTACTCATTTTCACTTCATTCATATTAGGTATCTCCGTTTGTATTAGGTCCATTATTCAGCTAGGGAGGTTTCAGGAAATTCTTTTACGAGCTTATTAGAAGGTGGTTACTAAATAGGGAATTAGGAAGGAGGCAGATATGGGAAGTTTAATATTATCAGGGGGAGGAAGCGCTGAACAAAATGCCAGGGCGCACGAATTTTTAGTAGGGTCTATTGAAAAAGACAGACCGATTCTTTATATTCCCCTGGCAGGTGATCCGAATTATAGGTCCTACCACACAAGTGTTGACTATATAAAGAGTATTTTGGAACCATTAGGAGTTAAGGAAGTTACTATGTGGACCGATCTCAATGGCAGAACGATAAACGAATTGCAGTCCTTTTCAGCTATTTATTTTAGTGGCGGGAGCACTTTTACATTACTAAATGAGATAAAGAATAGTGGCTTCGATAAAATTTTAATCCGGTATTTAAAAGCTGGTGGAACCATTTACGGACAAAGTGCAGGTGCAATAATCTTCGGAAGTGATGTTTCTCACACACCTAAAGAGAAAGATTTGCCGGGATGTGAGCCTCTGAATCTTATACATAACAGTCGCTTATGGTGTCATTATGATAACGTTGAGGATGAATTACTTTGTGCGTACTCGGAAGACTCCAACACACCTTTTATCGCACTTCCGGATGGAGGAGCTATCCATGTTACTGAAACACAAAGTCAGGTAATCAGCAAAAAAGCTTATGTATTTAAAGGTGGTAAGAAAACAGAACTAATTTAGGTGGCTGCTACAAGACGGTGTCAGCGAACTGATAAATGATGAAAGCTGTACCACTAATTATAGGGTTCAGTTCATTGATGTTGTCAGTAATTATGGAGAAAGAGCACGTACATTGAGGCATGTACGTGCTTTTTTCTATCATGCCATCATTAATTTGTAATATTTAAGCAAGGCTTGTGTGCCATCATTCCCGCCTTCTTCTTCATTTAGTTTCTCATACAATTCTTTAGCAAGCTGTAACCCTGGTATGGGGATTTGCATTTGTTCGGCTGATTCAATAGCGATTTTCATGTCTTTTATAAAATGTTTAACATAAAAACCTGGGGCGAAATTCCCCTCAATCATTCTTGATCCCAGATTTGATAATGACCAGCTGCCGGCGGCTCCGAATTCGATGCTTTGGAGCACTGTTTTTGGATCAAGACCGGCTTTCTCGGCGTATAAAATCGCTTCTGTGACCCCGAGCATTCCGGAAGCAATAGCGATTTGGTTACACATTTTTGTATGCTGGCCTGCTCCGGATTCTCCTTGTAAGACGATGTTCTGACCCATCAATTCAAAAACAGGGTAGACCGATTGAAAAGGTTCCTCGTCTCCTCCGACCATAATGGTGAGAGCGGCATTTCGGGCACCGACATCACCACCGGAAACTGGTGCATCCAAAGCATGGATACCTTTTTCTTTGGCTTGTTTGTAGATGGTTTGTGCAAGTAGAGGTGACGAGGTCGTCATATCAATCACATAGCTGCCAGGCTTGGCATTCTCTAAAATGCCGTTTTCACCGAAATAGATGCTTTCCACATCGCTAGGGTAGCCGACGATGGTAATGATGATGTCAGAATCCTCTGCTAAGGCGGCGATAGATTCTTTCCATTTTGCTCCCTGATCCATCAATCCCAGCGCTTTTTCTTTGGTGCGTGTAAATAGATTCAACGTGTATCCTGCTTCCATTAAGTGGCGGGCCATACTTTTCCCCATAACGCCTGTGCCGACAAATCCAATTTTTTTACGATTCATTCGGATGTTCTCCCCTTGTATGTATTTGCCTCCATCCTATCATATCCTAGAGTGAATTTGGTTTTATATCTCTATATTATTATGACGGGACTCTTTAGACGAAAATGTTGTCAAATCAGTAGTGAAGGGGGACCCTATCAGAAGGCCAAGGTGCGAGATAATACAAATCCTTCGTGACATACATTTTCGGAAATTTTTTTCTGAAGAGTGTGAAGATTAGTAATAGACGATATTCTTTAAAATTCAGCAAAAATCGGCAATTTCAAATGATGTTCACTCAACTTCAAATCCCCTCTCACCATTAATTTATCAGGGGAGTCATACTCTACTATGTTAAATGCCATATTAAACTTATCGGGGTTGAAAAATAAATGGACTTCGTTGAAAGGTTCAGGTATTAAAGAGCATATCTGATCAAGAGTTGGCAAAGTATTACCTATGACATCAAATAATTCTAATTTGTTGTCCACTACCTCATACATGATTAACACATCTAAAGACGTTGAATGATAAACAAGTTTCCTTAAATGCGGATTATACATATTTAAATAAAATGGATGTACATAATCAACCGGATAAAATACAGAGGAACTAGGGACATTTTCTATGAAGAGTTTTTGAAGCCTATTTAGACCTTGAGAATCAAATACATCTATACCTTGCAAATCTCCACTAGGGGAGCCCGGATGTTTATATTTCTTAACATAGTAGAATTCGTTGATGGTACGGTAACCGAATTTTTTATAAAGGCTGGGTTCAGAGGTCACCAAAAATGATAAGTTGCAATTTTTATCTATTTCTTCTAAAGCCTTATCCATCAGTGTATTCATAAGACCTTTCTTTCTATGATGAGGATGGGTCATAACTGATTGAAAACCTGCAGCTTCATGAAGTTCACCATCCAATATGATTGAGAACACAAATGTGGATACATTCGCTACTGCGTAGTCCTCTGAAAAGAAAGAATAAGGTGTATAAGTTGGATCCCAAAATCCCCGTGAATAAAAATCTCTGAATGTTCCCTCGCTGATACCAAATACAGTATTAAATAATGGATACAAACTCTCCCGAAGTTTTTCATCTTTGGAATAATTAGACTTGTATTTATATTCGTTCATAATTGTCTCCTCCCATGCTTGTTAATTTGATGGTTGGATTGAATGTGTCGGCATAAGGAATCCTCCTTTTCATTATCAGTTGTATTATAATCGACTATTTGTAATAATCCAAATAGTTCCAGGTTACCACTATGTTTCTATCAGTGCGGCAGATTGGGTAATAAATGCATAAATTCATTGGAGGTATTGATATTGATATTGATTAAAGGTCTATACGAAGCACACTTACCAGTCAGTGATTTAAACAGATCGATTGAATTCTATGAAGGACTCGGTTTGGAGTTTGACCACAAAGTTGAGGATAGATTAGCATTTTTATGGATTATTAAAGACCAGAATTGGCTTGGATTATGGCAAACCGATAAAGTTGAGGTCGAGTACCATCCTTCCATTAGGCATATAGCTTTTGAGGTTTCATTAGAAGGACTGAAGCACTCTGTGACCTGGCTGACAAATAAAGGTTATACGCCTAGAGAGGCATTTGGCTTTGAACCATCTGAACCATTTGTGATGCCTAACCCGAATGGAGGTTTTGGCCATGCGAAAATCCACTTTAACGATCCGGATGGAAATAGTTTAGAGTTCATTTGCAAAGTAAGTAATCCTGCCGATTTGACAGAAAGAATGTACTTAAGTGAATGGGAAGAGTTAAGTGGATGGTCAAGAAAATGAGGAAGATTGAGGAGCATTGGAAAAAATCTAAGCGTTATCTTAAATGCCACTCCCTGTTAAGACTCTTCACTGTAATAATCTTTTCAATAGAAGTCACTCCTTTAGTGTTTTGCGGTTACTTTACATTAAAGGGAGTGACCTTTATTGCTTTTAATACAATTATTTTTTCTTCAAAAACCATATTACGGTAAAAAGAATGCCTGTACCCAATTTCTATACAATGATTTCATTACTTTAAATTCATTGTACGATTTACGGTTTGATTGTACTTTTGCAGCAGAAGACCAAATTTTTCTTTCTCTTCTTCCGACCATTCCTCAAGAACGCCTGCCAGCCGTTGGTACCTGCGTTGTTTGTTTTCTTCTAATTCCTTTGAACCAAGTTCAGTAATTTGATAGAAGTAAGCTCTTCTGTCCTCAGGGTTAGGTACTTTCTCTACATAATTTTTTTCTACTAAAGCTGCTGCCTGACGGCTGATGGTCGATATATCCAAGTGGAGATCAGCGGCCAATGCTTTGACCCCTGCAGGTCCATAAGATGATAACTGGCGTAATAAAATATAGGCAGAACGATCGAGACTGTCGCGGTGTTTTTCCGTTAAAACGATACGACGAATGAAATCGGTCACCTGCTGTTCAATTAATTCAAGAGATTTGTCACTCATACTTTCACCTCACATGTAAAAATCTTTCTTATTTGATGATACCATCAAATATTCTCATTGACATATATGCTTATTTAGTTGTATCATACAATAATTAAGTTGTAACATACAACTATATGTATTCATGCGGATGGGCAGGGAATTTATTTGAACCATCAGGCAGAAATAAGTCTGTCAGTGAAATTCTATAAGAAGGAGGAATTGGTCCATGGAAACACAACATAACCGGGTTCCGGACATCTCGATTGCAGAAGACCCTGGTATCCTGAAGCAGCCAAAAGCGGTTTGGGCTGTATTTTTTGCTTGTATTATTGCTTTTATGGGGCTCGGACTGGTCGATCCGATTTTACCAGCTATTGCCAAACAGCTGGATGCTGATCCAAGCGAGGTCACCTTGCTCTTCACTAGTTATAACGCCGTGATGGCTGTAGCTATGCTTGTCACCGGCTTTATCACATCCAGGATCGGCATGAAGCGTACATTACTCTCAGGTATTGTAATTATTGCTTTATTCTCTGCGCTTGGCGGTTTTTCAAATGGAATTTGGGAGCTTGTTTTCCTTCGCGGCGGATGGGGACTGGGAAATGCCCTGTTCGTAGCTACAGCCTTAACAGCAATAGTTACGTTATCAAATAGTGGAAATGCAAAAGCTATCATTCTATATGAAGCGGCGATTGGATTAGGAATTTCCGTCGGTCCTTTGATTGGAGGATCGTTAGGCGCCATTGTATGGAGAGGACCATTCTTCGGGGTTGCAGGGCTGATGGTCATTGCTTTTATAGGGTTGATCGTTTTGATGCCAAAAACGAATACAGGACGGGTTACGACAAAAAGAACGTCGTTGGCCGATCCCTTCCGAGCTTTAAAACATCGTTCCCTGCTCGTGTTAGGCCTCACAGCTGCGCTATATAATTTCGGATTCTTTACACTGCTTGCTTACTCTCCATTTGTTTTAGGACTGAATGAACATGGGTTAGGTTTCGTCTTTCTTGGATGGGGGGGTCTTTTGGCGGTTACTTCCGTATATATGGCTCCAAAACTACAACAGTGGTTTGGGACAGTTTCATCTATGTGTATGATGCTTTTTATATTTTCACTCGTGCTGTTTGCAATGGGGATGTGGACATCCACACAGTGGGTGGTCATTGCAGCCGTTATCTTTGCTGGTGCCCTTCTCGGAAATATCAATACTTTAATTACAACAGCGGTCATGAATGCAAGCCCTGTGGAACGATCGACAGCATCAGCCGCTTATAGTTTTCTGCGCTTCCTAGGAGGCGCCATTGCTCCGTTCATGGCAGGCAAACTCTCGGAGATTTACACTCCGAGCCTCCCGTTCCTTGTCGGCGGAGGCGTAGTATTTTTATCAGTGGTGTTTATCATTTTCAACAACGGCCATATCCAGCATGTGGACAAAGCAGAAGCTCACTAAAAGGATTGCAGGTTAATGGGAAAACTGAATCATTCATTATCTTAAGAAAGAGGGTTTTACATCATGTGTGGAATTACAGGTTGGGTGTCCTGGACAAAGAGTTTAAGTGAACAATCGCCCGTTTTGGAAAATATGACGAATACGATTACCCATCGGGGGCCGGATAGCATTGGTACATGGTTATCTGAGTCTGCAGCTCTGGGGCATCGGCGGTTAATCGTTATAGATCCAGAAGGCGGAAAACAACCAATGGTCTATTATGAAGGTCCATATGCCATTACTTTGAGCTACAATGGAGAGATTTATAATTTTAAAGAATTAAGAGAAGACTTAATTCACAATGGCCATCATTTTAAGAGCTCCTCTGATACTGAAGTTCTCCTCCATGCTTATTTGGAATGGGGAGAAGCATGTATAGAACGGTTGAACGGTATTTATGCCTTTGCTGTTTGGGATGAACGTATAGAGCAATTGATGTTGGGAAGAGACCACCTTGGGGTGAAGCCTCTGTACTTTGCTAATCGGGACAATGACATTATTTTCGGCTCTGAGTTGAAAGCCATGTTTGCTCATCCACAGGTGGACCCGGTTATTGATAAGGACGGGCTGTCAGAAATATTTGGACTCGGACCGATTCGGACACCTGGTCAAGGTGTTTTCAAAGACATTGAAGAAGTGCGGGCGGGCCACTATGTGACGTTTAGAAAAGAAGGGCGGAAAGAAGAACAATACTGGACATTAAAGAGCCATCCCCATCCTGATGACCTTGATACAACGGTTTCTACCATCCGTTCGTATTTGGAAGACACCGTCACTGCGCAGCTTGTGGCCGATCGACCTGTAGTCTCTATGCTTTCTGGTGGATTAGATTCCAGTGGTTTGACGGCTATAGCTGGAAAAGATTTTTCTAAAGAGGGTAAAAAGCTGGCCACGTATTCCATTGACTTTGAGAATAACGAAAAGGACTTTGAAAAAGACTTTTTACGCGTGGATTTGGATGAGCCCTGGGCAGAAAAAGTTTCGAAACATGTAGGAACTGAACATAAGTCAATTGTTTTGGATGCTGATGAGCTTGCAGAAAATCTGCTGGTGCCGATGAGAGCCCGGGATCTTCCAGGTGTGGGAGAGATTGAAACATCTCTCTATCTGCTTTTTAAAGAAATGGAGAAAGAGGCAACTGTCGCCTTATCCGGCGAATCCGCTGATGAAGTGTTCTCAGGATACCCGTGGTTTCACCAGGATGAGTTTTTAGAAGCGGATATTTTTCCGTGGTTGTTGAATATGAGAGGCATGAGCTCTATCTTATCAGAGCAACTTAAAGAAAAGCTTGACCTTCCATCTTATCAAAAAGAACGCTACCAGGAGGCATTAGACGAAGTCCCGGTTTTGGAAGGAGAATCGGACCTTCAAGCTAAACAAAGACGAATGTCTTATATGTTCATCACTCGTTTTCTTCCATTTATGCTTGACCGTAAAGATCGGGCCAGTATGATGACAGGGTTCGAGGTTCGGGTTCCTTTCTGTGACTATAGACTTGTCGAGTATTTATGGAACGTTCCGATTGAAATGAAAAATATTGATGGAATTGAAAAAGGGATATTAAGACGGGCGTTTGAAGGTTATCTGCCGGAGGACGTGCGCTATCGCAAGAAAAGTGCATATCCAAGCACAAAGGATCAAAAATATCTAGAAAGAGTCAGCCAATGGATGCTGCAGATATTAGATGATCCCACTTCCCCGATTCTTCCTTTTATTGATGTAGAAAAGGTTCGGAGTATCACTGAAGGTAAAAGCGAATCAATACATGCTTCCAGTGCCAAAGGATTGTTGGATTACCTTATTCAAGTAAACGCATGGCTTAAGGAATATGACATTAAGGTAATTTTATAAGAGGTGGACTCCTTAAAGGGAGAAGTATCTTTTTAAAAGCACAGCACTTAATTGGAAATGTCCTTGAAAAAGGGTAGATTTCAATTAATGTTGTGTTTTTTTATTTTCTCTAAAACTATTTTATTGACTGGATCGTTAAATAATATAGGAGGGGAAGACGTGGCAGAATCAATTGAGAAGTATATCGATATCCAAGATAATGAACAGGCTATAAATGAAATCATGGAAAGTTACGGTCAATCCGTTCTTCAGTCACTCTTCTGCTGGATGGACGGGAAACTTCGGCGCTGAGAATCCTCTTTCTTCAGGACATACAGATTTTGTGTTAGTCAGTGTAACGTATCAATTTGGATGGATTGTCTCAATCATCATAACTTTAGTTCTCCTGCTGTTAATGCTTCGGGTCGCTCTCGTAAATATAAAGGTAAAAGATTCCTATGGAAGAATGGTTGTAACTGGAGGATTAGCATTTTACTCCGTCCAGCTACTGTATCACTTAATGATGTCACTTGGACTGTTGCCAGTTATGTCTTTTTCTTTACCATTTTTAAGCTATGGTCTTTATCCAACCGTGTTGAATGCAATCGTGTTTGGCTTAATATTAAGTGTTTACAGAAAGAAAGATTTGGCAGGGATGACCTCTCCTGCTAATTAATTAGGGACAATTCCCTCAACACCCCCTAATATCCAGGCGATTATCGATTAGAGATAATCGCTTTTTTCGAGCTTGAACATTACAAGTGTCGTGACGAGTTCGATTTCCCTTATCATTCTGAACATCAGTGAATCTGAAACTAAAATAGCTGAGATTCGTATAAGTGGAAGAGAGCGGTCAAGGGGGAATTTGATTATGGAAAGACCGGAGAAAGTTAAGTTGAGTGATGAAAAGTTTCATTATGTTATTGCAGTAGTGGCACTGAGTTCTTGGTTATTGCACTTTGTTTTTAATCAGGATTTATATGAGAGAGAAGAAATATACGCCGGCATATCTTTTATCTGTATAACTGTCCCTTTATATGTGACCTGTGTATTCGCGTATTACCATTTAAATGTCATCAATACATAAGCATGGTAAATTCCTACGGGATATGAGGGTTTGAGAAACAGAGGTTTAGTGGCTAATTATGCGAACTGAATCAGGCTGGAGTATACCAACCTGATTCGACCTTATTCTACGTCATCCCATTCAGGATTCCATACAACTTCCCACAGATGACCATCTGGATCTTGAAAGTGACCGGAATATCCTCCCCAGAATGTATCGTGTGCAGGATCAGTGATGTAAGCACCTGCCCTTTTAGCTTTATCCATAACCTCATCTACCTCTGCCTTGTTATTAACATTGTGACCGAGAGTAAACTCTGTAGGACTTGGGCTGCTGACATTCACTTTAGTTTCATGTGCAATATCTTTTCGATTCCAAATAGCAAGTTTCAAGCCAGGCTGCAAATCAAAAAATGCTACAGCACCGTGGTCAAACTCTTCACCAACAATACCATCAGTAGGAAATCCTAAACCATCACGATAAAAAAGTAATGATTCTTCAAGGTTGTTTACTCCAATAGTAATTACAGAAACTCTTGGTTTCATCAAAAATCACCTCTTGTTTATGATGAAGTAATTTTAGCACAACGATACACCGCTTGAAAATTTCACGCTAGTTTATAAGAGCATATAGCAAGTTACACCAAGTGGGTATATGTAACAACTTGGAGACATCCCCATACGAAGAGTATTTTCCAACTAAAAATTACATTAAACTATATTAGAGAAGTGCGTTTGAAGTTTGATTATCTTGAAACTGAGTCTTAAAGAAAAGGGCAGGTTTGTGGAAGACTCAGTTTCGAGATAATATTAGGAATTAATTTATACACTACGCTAATGGGGGATTCCATTAAGGTACATCAGTACAGTCTCCAATAAACGTAACTGGATTTATATTTGCAGTGAAAGTGGTAGAAAAAGTGTTTCCATGGAAGTCTGTTGCGTTGACGGTCCATACCGCTAATCCTCCTGCAGTCCCACGAGTAATGGTCACTTCATAGATACCTGTCGGGAGAACATTTCCTGTAGCCCGAGCTGTTCCTCGTACTCGTGCAAACGTGTTACCTTCACACTCAATTTCTATTCTACGGCCTGCAATAAAGTTGATCGTGCTCCCACCACCGCCAAATGAGACATTAAAGTTATCGGAAGCAGGGTTACACATTGGCGCAGCAGTGAAACATTGTACCGCTGTTACATTGATGGTTCCTGTTAAAGTTGTGGCCATCCCACCAGTCATAATATCAACCGATGCTGGCGCGGCGCCTCCTTCGACTCCAATTCTAAACTTACATGGGCACTCAACGGCAGGACATTCGACTTGCACCCCAATAGTCGTAGTAACAGTTTGCCCACCGGTCATAGTGGTTGCTGTAATAGAGGTTGAAAGAAGTGCTGTTCCTTCTGGAATCGTTAAAGTTGTGGAGAATGACCCATCTGCTAAAGTGGTTGCTGGGTTAGGATCAAAGGTTCCTACTGTTGGGAAGATAGAAAATTCAATCATTGCTCCTTCAACTGGAGAACCCTCACATGTTAATAACCCTGTAATTTCGCCATCACAAGTAATTAGTGCATCGGCATTCAATGTTAAATTACATTCAGATTCGCACGATACATTGACTGTAATAGTTTCTGTTAAAAATTCACCATTAACGGTGGCAGAGGCTGTAATTTCTACATCTGTGGGGGGCGTCCCAGTAGGAACAACTACTCCGGAGAAATAGTTACCATTTTCCCCCGTAATTGTAGGGTTAGGGTTAAAGGTGACAATGGCTGGGTTTGCCGTCAAAGTAACTTCAACCCCTGGAATAAAGGTGTTACCACACCTTACTCTTCCTGAAACTATATCATTACAGTCAATGGTTTCCGGTCCAAATAAGAACAGAATACATGGATCTGCTAAACATCGAGCAATGGTTGGCAGAGTAGTTGATAAAAACTCTCCACTAGTCGTTGTGGAAGCTGTGATTTCTATAGGAGTTGGGTTTGTTCCTTCAGGAACTGTTACAACGGTTGTAAAGTGGCCATTTGCATCTGTAACTGCTGGATCGGGAGAAAAGGAAACTATGTCAGGTGTGGAAGAAAAATTAATTAAAGCCCCTTCGACTCGTTCACCATTGCACTCAAGCGTCCCGGTAAGTGTCCTTTCACAAATCGTTACTGCAGGGACAAAAAAGTTTAGGGTACAAATATTACAAATAAATGGGGCATCATTGGCATTTTTTCGAAGTTGGATGTTAGATTGTTGGGTAATCCAATCGTATACTTTTTCAGTATTTACGCATAAATTTTCTAACTGATTAGGATGTATTCCCTCTGTTCCCTTGTTGGGGTAGTGCAGTTTAGGTAAATCAGTTCTTGTTTGATTAAGGGATAAGCCACATTGAGGAGGAGCAAACTGCTTGGTGATACAACGTTCAATGGAGAACTGTTCTCTTGGATTGCAGGCTTCTCCAGAAATCTCAATAATGGCATCAGCGACTACTTGAACATCAAGACAAATATCCAAGAATATCTCCACAGATTGGTAAAATCCATTTTGGCAATTGATACATGCAGTACATTGGAAATTACGAACTTTACAAACGATGTCTGTACCATCAGGAGCACAAAGGAGCGCATTTTCTATTGTACAGAATGGTATAGGGTCTGATATGCATTCTTCCGAGTCGTTTTTTACTTGAACAACGATAAATCCTGTCTTTTTAATAGATACTTTTTGTAAAGTTACCTTTTGGCCATTGGGAAGAGTGACTTCAACATCTTCTCTTCCATTTATGGGTGTACACGTAATTCCTGATTGACCAATAGGTGTTCCTGATGAATCAGATAAAAAACAGCTGACCACACCTCCATTTGCTAATAATCTACATAACTCTGGATTCAAAGGAATCCCTCCTTCTTAGTGTTCTAAGACATATTATGAAGGAATTAAGTAAAATGACTGGGATTTAAGATCTCAAGAATAGAGAGAATTAATCAAGTAGAGACTAAATTAATTATAATGGGATTTCACTGGGGATACCTTGAATTCGAGTCTTCCTGTATTGGGGGCTTTACTGAAACAAGGTGTTCTACAGTTAGCTTAAAAGGAGGGGGCAGATGTTGGTTGGAAAAGAATATTTGAGGGTAGTATTAGAAAGATTTAATAGTTTAAAAAGCCTTGGAGATAGATCATTAAACCAATTATCTGAAAACGAAATCCATTGGAAATATAATGATGAGTCCAACAGTGTAGCAATAATAGTAAAACATTTGAGTGGCAATATGGTTTCTAGATGGAGTGATTTTTTAACTTCAGATGGAGAGAAAGAGTATAGAAAACGTGATGAAGAATTTATTGATGATATAGAGACGAAAGCTGAGTTAATTACTGTTTGGGAAAATGGTTGGAAAGTACTGCTTGAGTCAATAAACGAATTAAGTGAGCAGGATTTATTAAATACAATATATATTCGTGGAGAAAGTCATTTGGTTCTAGAAGCTATTGAAAGGCAAATGGCACATTACGCCTATCATACCGGACAAATTGTCTACGTTAGCAAACAATTAAAAGATAACGATTGGAATAGTCTCAGTATACCAAAAGGGAAGTCTAAAGAATATTTAGAAGAAATGCTTAATAAGCACCAGGAAAAATAGGTTGAGATTGTAATAAGTAACCAAGAGTTAGCTAGAAATCTGCTTCAACATATCTTGAAGTCAAGTCTTTCGTTAACGGGGGCATTTCTTCAATATCAGTTAAGCTCCCTTAACATGGGTATCTAGGGTGGAAGTGGCTCTACTATAAAGAGGTACACATTTTTATCAACAATATTAAACCAACTAGTTTACTATTTGTAGTGGTAAGTATATAATTAACCACATGGTTGAACATAATAACGAAAACTTAGACGACATTTTTCATGCGCTCGCTGATGAAACTCGAAGAGAAATGGTACGACTTGTTTCAGAGAAAGAACGGACAGTTTCTGAGATGGCTGCACCTTTCGATATGTCTTTAGCTGCGGCATCCAAACACATTAAGGTATTAGAAAAAGCAAATTTAATCCAACGAACCGTTGAAGGGAGGACCCATACCTGTCGTCTCGAAGCCGAAACACTGGCACTTGCTTCTCAGTGGTTGAGCGTGTACGAGAAATTTTGGAGTAAACGTTTTGATCTTCTGGAAAGTGAGCTTTTGCAAGAGGAGAAGAAAAAACACTAATTCTCGAAAGGGGTATTTCATGGACAACATTTCAACGACATCATTAAAAATGAAAAGAGAATTCAATGTGAAACCTGAGAGGGTTTTTGACGCATGGTTGAATCCTGAAATGATGAAAAAGTGGTTATTTACACTGGAAGGGACAAATAAGGTCGCTCAGAATAACTCACAGGTAGGAGGGACCTGGGAGATTGTGGACCATAGAGGAGGAAAAGATTACAGAGCGTTAGGAGAATACCTAGAAATCGACCCTCCCAATAAGTTGGTATTCACTTTTAAAATGCCTCAGTTTAGCGAGTTAGAAGATACAATTACTGTGGAGATAACAGAGGGTGCTGCAGGCTGTGAAATGATCTTTACACATCTCATACACGTCGATTCTGAAGAAAACTGGACCAAAACGGATTTGGAAAAAGCTCTTGGGGAGTCTCACGACCAAACTGAACATGGCTGGAATTTAATGTTCATGGGGCTTAAAGAGTTGGTTGAGACAGGAAAAATGAGCTACAAAGGGTAAAAATTGCTTGAGTAATTAAAAGTATTTCAACAAACATGGAAAAAACAATAAAATTTATATAAAGAAAGGAATTTAAATATGAAAAACATAACACCATTTTTAATGTTTCAAGGCGGTAATGCAGAAGAAGCTATGAAATACTACACATCGCTCATTGAGGATTCAGAAATTAAAAGCATTACTCGATACGGGGCAGAAGGACCAGGTGAAGAAGGTACAATTATGCAAGCTTTATTCTCCTTAAAAGGACAGGAGTTTATGTGTATTGACAGCCATGTTGACCATGATTTTACGTTTACTCCGTCTTTTTCTATATTTGTTACGTGTGATACCGAAGAGGAAATCGACAGCCTTTATAATAAAATGATAGAAAATGGCACAGCACTCATGCCTATGGATAACTATGGGTTCAGCAAAAAATTCGGATGGTTGAACGATCAGTTTGGTATATCCTGGCAGTTAAATTTACCAGAGTAATCTGAAGAGGGATTATCTTTTAGAAATACCTTTCTTTATTCTGTATCTAGGTGTTTTTGTATTTATATATTATCTTGAAACCAAGTCTTAAAGAAATGGGGCGATTATTCAATAAGAATAGTCGTCTTTTTTACTTAGAATTATTCATCTGATGTTCAACAATTTACTAAATTGTCCTCCTTTGAAGGTGCCATAGATGTGGAAAATTACAACTGGTCATCCCTTTAGTTTCTTTAGTGCTTTCTTGATGTCTATATTGTTTTAAATAGCTTATCTAAAAACTGGTAAAATATATGTTTCTATGATCTTACACTCTTTTGGGAATCTTCTCGCATTAATGAATGAACTCTATCTTTCACCTATGCTATGGAGAGTGAGGATACCCAATCATTACCTACCCAAATGGATTTGATCGTAATAATTATAATTGCTGCTATATTGCTTATTGCAACGGTGTTTGGATTAGCCAAACTTTATCCCAGGGAAAAAGGATACCATCTTCAACCAAAGGAGAGTTTTTCTGGAGAAATGAAAAATGAAGTCTAAAACACATTTCTAAGTCCAATTTATCTTGAAACCGAGTCATACATAAACGGGGGCGATTCTTAATTAGTGAAATCTGCATCTTCTCACTGTCTAGGGTAGATTTATTGAAGACTTGTAAAGAGGACGGGAGGAAGGGTGATACGTTGACTATGCTAAAAATTATAGGACTACTAAATTGCTCCCCTCTAAGTAAAGCAGATGATTTATTTCATCTGTCTACTTAAAAGGGAGCATACCATTTTTGGGACAGCCGCTTTATCAATGCTGCTTATTTTCCTCGTCCTGCATCTTGGCGTCGCCGGCTTTGTTCTGTGCTTCACCTTTTATTTTATCTTTCTTGGCGTCGGTCTGCATTTTCGGATCGTCCTTAGCATTGCCTGCCTGATCCTTTGCTTCACCCTTTACTTTATTAACAGCGCCCTTTACTTTATCGCTGAAGCCTTTTTTATCTGCCATAAATAAATACCTCCTTTGTTAGGTTTGTACTGGGGATATTCCCGGTGAAACCTGGGATAAAACAAATGATTCCACAAAAATACTTGCGCAAAGCACTTGCGTTATCGTTAAACTAGCATTTTTAATCTGATGTTGCAGCTTTGAAAACAAATGTTGGTCATAGATTTAAATATTGGAAATCATCGGCAATATCATCCAAACGATAGCTTTGCGGGTCAAATAGAGGACTCGCTCGCCCTAATTAGTTAGCATTTTACTGACGGAGAGATAATTAGCGATAGAGGGGGTTAGCGAAGTTATCTTGAAACTGAGTCTTCAAGATTTGGGGGTTTTAGTTGAATAACCAGGCAGGATTGTGAAATAAAGCTGAAACATTATTTTCAACAAAACGTATCATTAACGTAGGGAAATTAAGAAGGGAGGTTATTTATGTTTGGGTATTTTCTTCTTAGCGATGGGTATCTGGGGAATAACTTCCCCTTATTCTTGGTGGTTGATAGGGGAAAGTTGGAAATCTAAGGATGCAGATGGACCCTCAACTTCTTTATAAAATCTACAAGAATTATTGCGATTCCTTTTATTATAGTAGGTTTTATTGGAATTTTAGATGCCTTTAAATGATGTTTATTAAACAAACGGCTGCGTTAGTTAAAGAACTACTACAAGATATCTTGATTTCGAGTCTTAAACAATCGCTATCTCTAGCGGTCCAGATTGTGGAAGAAGTATATAATTAAATGAATATAAGTTAAGAAGGCTCCTAATAAGGAACCTTCTTATTTTTTATCTTATTCCTCTTGAATATTGAAAAGGTGGGTTTACTTTATGAGTTAATTTCTTCTCTGCATGTAAACTCCAATAAGGATCATTAAGCATACCTCTTGCAATGGCCACAAGTTCTGCATCTCCATTTGTAATAGTTGCTTCTGCTAGTTCTGGGCTGCTTAATTTACCAACAGCGATAACAGGAAGGTCTAATTGTTTTTTAAACTCGCGCGCAAAGGGGACCTGATAACCCGGAGTGTTTTGTGGTTTACGTTCCCCAGGAGGTCCTTCCCCACCACTTGAAACATGGAAAACATCTACACCAGCTTTTTTAAAACGCTTAGCCATTTCAATAGAGTGTGGTAAATCATAGCCCCCATCTATATACTCAATGGCAGACATTCGCATGATTAGTGGCATATCTGCTGGCATTACTGTTTTGACTTCCTTTATCACTTCTTCGCCAAAGAGCGCCATGTCTTCTCCATACTCATCTGTACGATTGTTAATACTTGGTGACATAAACTGATGCAAGAGATAACCATGAGCCCCGTGCAATTCGATTGTATCAAAACCTGCTTTTACTGCTCTCTCAGCAGCTTGTTTAAATTGCTGAACAGTTTCTTTCACTTCTTGGTTTGTTAAAGCTCTAGGGGAGTTAAGTTCACCATTCATTGTTTCCTCTGGTAATACTTCTACAGGTATGTCGGAAGCTCCTACAGGTTGATCGGCATCTTCTGCTTTTCTTCCTGCATGAGCAATTTGAATTCCAACCTTGGTGTCATACTTTTTTATTTCATTAACTAGTCGTTGGTAATGTGGAACTTGTTCATCTGACCAAAGACCAAGGTCGCCATTGGTAATACGTCCCTCGGGTGTAACACTAGTCATTTCCATAATAATTAGGCCTGTTCCTCCTATCGCTCTTGAGACATAGTGAACAAAATGCCATTCGTTTGGGGCACCATCTTCTTTAGTGACTGAATACTGGCACATTGGTGACATAACTATACGATTTTTCATCGTTAGATTTTTAATAGTAAGTGGGCTGAATAAACGACTCATAACAGAAAACTCCTTATCTCTTAGGTTTACTTTCAGCAAAAGGCAGCCAGCCAGGTCGACTTTGAACATATTCCCACATTGAGTCAGGAAAACATAAGTCTTTATAATCTTTTGGTGTAATTTCAGTACGAATGGAAGATTCATTACCATCTTTGACTTTGCGTATCCAATCTGGCTCAACGAGTAATCCTCTTCCTATAGCTACTAATGGAATCCCTAGTTCTAAAGTGTTTAATGCATCATCTGGCGTTTGAATTTTACCAACACCTATCAAAGGAAAATCATGGCCCATTTCTTCTTGAATAATGGCTAGCACGGCTTCCTTAGATTCTTTATTTCGAATGGAAGATTGTTGCGCATCCCCTACTGATGCATGGATATAATCTAAGCCTTCCTTTTTAAGTTGGCTCATTAATGCAAGAGTATCATCTAGCGTGATGCCCGGTTCTTCAATCTCTTCTGGTGAAATACGGTATCCAAACAAAAATGGTTTTTTGGCAAAAGAATCAATCGTTTCTTTTGCTGATCGGACAACTGCCAAAGGGAATCTCATTCTTTTTTCTAATGTCCCTCCCCATTCATCATTTCTGCGATTAGAATGGGGAGAAAAGAATTGTTGGATTAAATAAGTGTTGGCACCATGAATTTCAACACCATCAAACCCTGCTTCAATTGCTCTTCGGGTAGCTTCTCCAAATGCTGTAACCATCTCATGTACTTCTTCATTGCTTAATTCTCTTGGTGTCTCAGCATCTTTGCGTGGTGCAGGGATGGCACTGGCACTTACCGTTTGCTCACCAATGGCGGCACTCATTCCCATTCTTCCAACATGGAAAATCTGTAAAATAGCCTTCGTTCCACAACTCTTTATTGATTCAGCTAATTTAGACAGACTTTCGATATGTTTGTCGGAAGCCGCACTAAGTGAACCCGGAAACTTTCCGTTCTCCATTACTTGAGCACAAGAAGTAATAATCATACCTACGCCAGTTGCTCTTCTTTTGTAATAAAGATGTTCATCTATGGTGACCATGCCATTTTCAAATGATGATTGAGTAGTCATTGGTGCCATAATTGTACGATTGTCTAGACGAAATCCAGATTTAAACGTAAATGGTTCAAAGAGACTTGAATATTTCTCATTCATTTTTGTCCTCACTCCTTTATTGTGTTGCGCAATAAATATCAAAATCAAGGTGAAACTTTAAAATTTGTTTGCGCATGCATATATTATAATTTGTGATATAATAGTGTCAATAAAAAAGAGTTGGAAAGGATTATGATTATGAATGAAAATGAGTTGTTTAATGCTTGGATCAATCTAACGAAATTTCACGACCGTTTACTGAAATCAATGGATTATACACTTAAAAATCAATTCCAATTAGGAATTAAAGAATTTTACCTTATGTATTACTTGGCACAAACCGAACAAAAGAAGATGAGGTTAACAGATTTAGTTCCAAAAGTGGACCTTAGTCATAGCGCTTTATCACGCTTGGTTACAAGACTGGAACAACATCAAGTTGGTTCGCTAGTTAAACGCAAAAAAGGTCCGGATGATAAACGATCTGTTGATATCTTCCTCATGAAAAAAGGAGAACAAATCATCCATGAGATGCAGATGCTGATCAATGAAAGCTTACAGTCTCAAATGAGCGAAAAGGATATACAAAATATAAAAAGGCTTGTTGAGTAAGTTGGACTGACACTGCTTTAAAATAGCCTTATACCATTAGGAAGCGAGGGGACGGTTCTAGCGCTTCCGACAAAAGCATAAGAACCACCCCTGGCTTTGATTATCTTGAGTTCGATTCTTATAAAAACGGTGGCAAATCTGAAACTTGTCACCTTTAGTAATGGTTAGGAGCGGAATTATTGAGTAAAGCAGTTGGTGGCTTTTATTAGGTGAATAATTCTTAAACGTATAGTTCTGCAGGTCAAACAGGCTTCTTGTCGAAATAGTAGATATATAAAATTTATTACATTGGAGGATAAATGATGGCAGAAATTTTCTTGTTACACCATGTTTTAGGCCGAACGAAGGGGATTGAAGCAATCGCCGATCAACTGAGAGATGCGGGGCATACCGTCCATGTGCCAGATTTATTTGATGGTCGCATATTTTCCTCGCTGGAGGAAGGCTTGGGATTTGTTAAGGAAATCGGATTTGAAGAAGTGAAGGCGCGGGGCGTCCGGGCAGCCAGCGAGCTTCCACGCGATGTCGTGTATGCTGGTTTTTCACTCGGTGTCCCGGCAGCACAGCAGCTCGCTCAAACTCGTGAAGGCGCCAGAGGTGCATTGTTTTTTCATGCATGTCTACCGACCTCGGAATTCGAATCCCAGTGGCCGATCGACTTGCCTGTGCAAATTCACGCTATGAGTGCAGATCCTTTTTTCGTTGAAGATAGGGACATCAACGCTGCCCGTGAACTTGTGGCTTCGGCCAATCACGCTGAACTTTTTCTGTACGAAGGCAAGGAACATCTCTTCACCGACATCAGTTTACCGTCTTACGATGCTGATGCGACGAAACTTGTGATCAAGCGGGTTCTCGACTTTCTCTCATAGTTGTTTAGCGAAAAAGTTTTTAGCTGGACAGAGAAGTGAATTAAGAGAAAGCTTAAAAATATCTAATTTTCAATTTTTCATGAAATGGGGGGACATTTAGTTCAATGCTTTCATCCGAATTTTCAGCAAGGATGCTAACCATTGTTCATGATTATCCCCCGATTGTGTAAGACTTGATTTAGACATCTTACACATCGACCTTATTTTAGTCTTAGATCCAGAAAGAATAAAACCTCATCCTATGTAATAAAGGTGCGGCCCGATAACAAATTGGTTAAGTATTCTTTTCTACAATATTGATTCTTGGCTCATATTTACATAAAATTTCAAAGGTAGTTTCTGAGGTTGAAATAATATGATGTTGAATATCATAAAGATCTCTCCCTGGTCCTGGCTGATTATCATACCAGTCCAGAAATTCAGACTTGGCCATCTTATATAAATACCAACTCTTATCATCTTTCCCAAAATAATTAGTACGTGCTTTAGAAGCTAATTCTAATAATGAGCTACTTTTCATCTCATCAGTAAAACGAAAGGCCAACAACCATGAATAAGAAGAATCTAAAATAACTTAGCAATTTAATCACCTCTAAAATCCCCAAAGAAGACTACACATACTCCATTAGTTTTTTTGTTTTCAATTCATCTACGATAAAAGGGTTTGGTTTGTTTCAAACTGTCTAATATCCTGTAACTGAGTCTTCCGGATAAATACTCTAAACAAAAAAAGAGGCCAATCCTTTGTTAGCTTAGTTCAAGTATATTAAAAGGAAAAGAGTGGATTGTAAAATGCTAACTGAAAAAGTTCATATTGCCGTACCAACAGCTTTTTTTGAAGATGAATCTTTAAATGTTCAAGGAACAATAAGCCATATAAGAGACCTTTATAAACAAGGAGTGAAATCTGTTCTTGTCT
Source organism: Halobacillus litoralis (assembly GCF_004101865.1). NCBI lineage: Bacteria > Bacillati > Bacillota > Bacilli > Caryophanales > Bacillaceae > Halobacillus > Halobacillus litoralis. The sequence continues at coordinate 811,839 of NZ_CP026118.1, read as the reverse complement.
CTGGAACTACTGGAGAACAGCATAGTCTAAACCTACAAGAGAAAATTAAAATAATAAACGGATTAGAGCTGGAAGAAGAGCTCATTAGTAATATGGAAATTTTATTTGGTGTAGCTTCAATTAGACAGAAAGAGGCAGAGAAATTAGCCGAAAAAATTCGTCATACCAAAATTTCAGGTATCATGCTTGGGTATCCGCCGTATGTTATACCTACGCAAGAAGAAGCATTGGTTTATACAGAGAGGATTATCCACCTTAGTAATAAACCTACAATTTTATATAACAATCCAAAAAGAACCGGATTTGATTTATCAGAAAAAAGTATTATTCAATTAAGTAAGATAGACTTAGTGGTTGGAATAAAAGATGCTGGCAATAAAGAAAAAGTTGAACGAATAAAAAAAGGTATGCATAGAAATATTTTGTATTTTTATGCTGGTGGAGAAGTCGATTTAGAAGGAAAAGTATTACATGGATATGATCGCCTTTCCTCCATTGCTGGGAATGTTTTTCCGATTGAAATTAGTCGATGGTTCCAAAAAATGCTTATGAAGCAAATAGTAAGTAAACAAGAAAGCGAAAAAATAGAAAATATTTTGGAACAAGTTTATCAAGGAAACGCTATTGTGAATCTGAAAAAACACATTAATCATAAGGAGATTCCAATGGGGGGGTGCAGGAGTCCAATAGGAAATATTTAATTAGGTGGTATATTTCAGACCAAAAACTAAAGTTTTACCTTATTGACTGATCTGCATAAGCCTAATTAAAGAAAGAGTTCTCGTTTTAAGTAAGACTTGATTTTGAGATATTTTGAAGGTGAAGAAGGATTTTAGTGTCGCTCATCTTTAACGAGTAGTCATTACAGCGGTAAAATCTTTTACAAATGCATCGTAGTTGAATGATATCGCGATATGGTCTGTATTTTCTGTAGTCTGTTCGCTTGATTTTGTTCTAAAGTCTGCTACACTTTCTCCTTTTGTATTGGCAAAATCAATGGATACAGAAGCCTGACGCTTCACATACTTGACTTGTTCTGGATTGACTAAAGCAAATACTGTAAAAACGTCATGCAAAGGACTACCTGCCAGGCTATGATCTAGTTTTTGATAAGCAGTGGTGTAATAATCAAAAATTGGTTTTATTAGATGCGTAAAAGCATTAAAAGGCTGAGAGGTGATTTTCAGAATGGTTTCAGGTGTAATTATTGCGTAATTCGTCACGTTTAATGGAGTGATGAAGATATTTCTCAACTTGTTTAAGACGAGGTTGGCAGCTATCGCATCACCATGAAAGTTAGCTTCCGCCACAGGTGTTACGTTGCCTGGTACTAAAAAAGCGCCGCCCATAGAATAAAACGCTCTTATTTTTCTTAGATATTCTTCTCCGCCCAATAAAAAAGCAATTGCTAAAGACGTAGATCTACCTACATCTACAACAACTAGATTATACGCGTAGTTATCAATGATTTTAAATATCTCATCAAAATTTACTACCCCACGTTGCACAGTCTCTGGAGGACGTATTGGACCCAAACCCTCTTCACCATGGATTTCTGGATAAAATACAGCTATTTCACCACTAAGAGGGCTTCTTGCTCCGGCGATGATGGGAATATCATCCCTTCCCGCGAGCTTTAAGAGGTACGCTACATTCTGTGTTGCCTGTTGTTGAGAGACGTTACCATAACTTGAAACGATGCCAACCACATTTATTTTGGGATTTAAAAGGGCATACATTATTGCTAAAGAATCATCAATTCCTGGGTCGCAGAACATTAGGACATTATACATATAACTACCTCCTATAAATATAGACAAGTTATTTTATGAGTGTGATTGAAATGAAATTACAACGGATATTTATTATAATGAGCACGTCTATTATCTCGTGTTTGACGATGCCGATTCACATCTCCACATGTATTTAGTCGCACGTTATTCAATTACAGCTGAACAATAATTCATCTATATGGAGAATGGATTACCTGAGTGACTCATGTCATTTCCATATCACTGTCGATACGATATCTTTTATCATAAATGTGTGGGTTCGTAATTTAGGTTCGGTGAACATCAACCGGCTCATACGATCGTATCAACAAATAAATTACATAATTGATGCAATCGCGTATATAAATTTTTTTTGGTCGAGCATATAAAAAATACCTAAGGGGTTGATGTAGGATGGAACAATATATTTGTAATGATTGTGGAAAAAAGTATGCTATTACGCCTGTTATATGGAAATGTACGTGTGGCGGTGTATTAAATTTGATAAAAGATACTCCTAAAATAAATGTGGCATCCTGGGCCCGCTATCCTAACTCATTATGGCGTTACTTAGAAACCATGCCATTCGAAAAAGAATCAAAGACGTGGAAATCCATTACAATGGGAGAAGGTCAAACCCCTTTAATTGTACTAGATACTCATGAACCTAATACGTATGTAAAAGTTGATTTTAAGATGCCTACTTTATCCTTTAAAGACAGAGGAGCTGCAGTTCTAATGACGAAAGCGAAAGAATTGGGGGTCTCAAAAGTTATTGCGGATAGTAGTGGGAATGCTGGGACGGCCATTGCAGCCTACGCTGCACGTTGCAATATTGCTTGCGACATTTATTTAAGTAATGAAACGTCTCCTAAAAAAATCGCTCAAGTAAAAGCTCATGGTGCCACGATCAAGCAAATTCAGGGATCACGGGAAGATATTGCAGAAGCTGCCCAACAAGCGGTAAAAGAAGAAGAAGTTTTTTACGCAAGTCATGTGTATAATCCCTACTTTTATGAAGGAACGAAAACGTATGCCTACGAAATTTACGAGGAGTTGAATGGTGCACCCGATACATTAATTATTCCTGTTGGCAACGGTACACTTCTACTTGGTGCATTCTATGGGTTTAAAGAGTTATTTGCCAATGGCTTAATCGATAAAATGCCGAAATTTATTGCCATACAAGCAGTAAACTGTTCCCCGCTAGTAGAGGCTTTCAACAATGGGGATTTATCAGCCCAGCCTGTTAGGAATAAAGGTACTTTAGCGGAAGGGATAGCTATAGCAGCCCCAGCACGTTCTCCGCAAATTTTAGAAGCTATACGCGAAACTAATGGTGATTTTATAACCATAGGAGAAAATGAAATTCTGAGAGCACGCGCGAAACTTAGTGATAAAGGTTTTTATGTTGAAGTGACCACAGCTGCTAACTATGCTGGCTATTTAAAATATAAGCAAGAACCAGAAGAAAAAATTATTGTACCTCTTTGTGGCGCAGGAATTAAATCGAAATAAATGCTTTCATATTCAAAGAAAGGGGTCGAAAAAGCCTTTATTTATGTTCAGGACATGAACTGAGATCTTTCTGTTCACCAAATTGTCCATCTTTTATTCTGGTATTCCCACCATTGCTCTGGTTAAATTGGAACGAGGAGTGAACTTCGCTCTTTTGGATTCGTAATCTTTATTAAAGAGAAAAGGAGTAGGACAATGAAATATATATCCATGTTTTGTTTACTTATTGTACTTGCACTGCCAATGGCGGTAGAGGCGCACACACACCTTGAAAGCTCCCAGCCTGAATCAGGAGGTGCGTTAACATCAGAAAAACCTCGTGTAACACTGACTTTCGATTCCAAAGTCCAGGAGCCTACATCTCTGATGGTTACAGATGGAGATGGGGAAGAGTTCGAAATAGATAGCTATACCCATTCCCCTGATAACGTCATAGAATTCAGTATTCCTGAAGAAGTGGGTAGTGGGGACATTGAGGTCTTTTACAGCATCATCGGTGAGGACGGGCACGTCATGGAAAATCAGTTGACCTTTAATTATACAGTTAAGGAAGAGGTATCCGCACCTGAAGAGGACACAGAAACAGAGGAACCTGAAACGACTTCAGATGATGCTGAAAACGCGGAAGGAGAAGAGTCCGGAGAACAGCAAGTTGCAGGGTCTGACCAAGGAAATGGATCGAATGTCTGGATTGTACCTGTGCTTGGGTTCGGGATATTGATTACTGCAGTACTTGTATTTCTGGGAATCAGGAAAAAATCATGATTCATGCTTTAACGAATGGAGGTCTCTATGCTTGTCTCTCCATTCTTATCGGAGCAAGCCTTTTGTCTCTATTTGATGAAAAGTTTGCTCATCGTAGAAGGACATGGACCCTGATCACTCTGATTGTGCCTGTTTTAGCTCTATTTCCAATCGTAGAACTTTCGGTCACGCTTCAGGGATATCGTGAAGGCAGCCTTTTATCGAGTCTTGTTCATGTGCTTACTCAGTTAAAGGGAGGACAGGCTTGGCTTCTTCTTTTTTCTTTGTCCGTTCTTCATGTGGTTTTATTGAAGACGATTAAAAGGCCAAAAGCCGCCTACTCGCTCAGTTTATTATTAATTGTCGGGATGATTCTCACCCAAAGTATTACGGGGCATTCCGCGAGCACAAATTCGTTTCAAGGGGCACTTTTTCATACTATTCATTTCATCGCAGTGGGTGTATGGTCCGGAATACTACTCGTTGTAAGCTTTTTCTCTGATCAAGACCACCAATGGGAGACGTTTGTCCGCTGGTTCACAAAGGTAGCGGTAGGGTGCATTGTATGGATCACGTTGACTGGTGTTGCTATGAGTTTAACCCTGTCTGAGAATATCGTAGATTCATGGATGCTCTCTTATGGTCAGGCGCTGTTAGTCAAACATCTTCTATTTATCGTTCTCCTGCTGTTTGCCTTCGTCAATGGTTTTCTCATGAAGCGTTTAGTAGCGGAGGATGCAGATTTCTCACCCAAACGCTGGTGGAAAGCGGAAAGTCTTCTTGTCATTTTCATTTATACGATTACAGGATACATGACCGAACAGGAAACGCCTCATAATATCACGCAAACGTTGGAGCAGCAAGAACCCACTGCCCTCTTCCGTATATTCACAACAGTGGACGGGATCGGCCCTTTAACTCTCACGCCGAATTTGATCAGTATGTCCTCATTGTTCTTAGCCTTTATTTTTCTGCTGTTTACAGGATTGATGATCAAACGGAATTCTCTGGCAGGCACTTTCTTTGTCAGTTCAATGGTTGTGTGGAGCTTATACCTTAGTCTTATGAGCAGTGTAACAATGAGTTAAGCGGACACCTATAGGGGTGTTCGTTTTTTTATGAAATGAAACTTATGGCCGGAGGTCCGATGTTTATATTTTACCAGTGGAGTAATCCGAATCTCAATGTCGAGATATAAAGGGAGAGTAAAAGGTTTATTAGATATAACTTGGTGTCGAGTACGGGGGACATTTTCAAACAGATGCATCGCTTCCATTGTGCGTTAGGTGCAAGGAAGTATCTGAAGTAATGATTACTTCTTAAGCTATTGAAAGTATAAATTATGTAAGAGACAATATCACCAGGAAAAATGAGGTGATATTTTGAGAGTCGCAAAAACTGTACTATTTATTTTAGGAATATCTCTTGCAGGATATGCATTATTCACTGAAGAACCATCGAAGGTAATGCCCTTTGTTTTGCTTATCTTAGGGTGTTTTATGATTCTTAAGAGTATTGATGAATTTAACAAAGTTAAACATCCATACGTAGTCTTTTTTCAAGTGGGGGTTGGGGTGATTGCAATATTTGCCTCTTATCAAGCTTTTATGGTTATGTGAGCAAAATTGAAATTTTCAGAGCCAGTAAAAATATTACTGGCTTTTTATTCTGAATGAAGGTGGTTCTCATCTGAATTATTCAGGATACTAAGTCTAATACGTACCAAATCTTGATTTCGAGTATTTAACTAAAGAGGCGAATACTGAAAAAACTGTAGAGGAGCATAAAGGTGATTATTAATGTGACACTTCTAACTCTTCTTCTTTTTCAAGTCGTATATTTAATAAAAGTTAAGAACGGTAAAGAAACATTATATTCTGCTTTCAAAAGGAAATATTTATTGTCCTCTTGAAATAAGTCTTCTTTCAACAATCTGGTATATTAATGTTGTCTCCAAATCAAGCCTTATAGTATAAGGGGCAATTATTCAATAAGAATAGTTGCCTTTTTTATCTTAAGTATCATGCAGGAAAATAGGAAAACACATTGAATATTTTGGTGAGCGGGTATTTAAAGTGTAATATTTTTATTTACTCGGTATCGTGATATGTCGTCATATGCCATCTTATTTTGGGGGGAATTCTGTATGATTATATCTATTAAAGAGATTAAAATTGGAGGGAATTAATAAATGGAGGTAAAAACATTTTTGTTACAACAATGGGCAAGCTGTTTAGATGAAGAAGACTGGTTTCCACCACTTGAAAAAGTGCTTGAGAATATTACTTTCGAACAGGCAATTTGGAAACCAGCTGATGGGACCATGAATTCCATTTGGGAATTAGTTTGTCATTTACTTTTCTATGAAAAGAGATATCTGATGCGATTTCTTGGTGAAGCAGCGAATGAACCTCAGGCAGATAATAATGATTCTACATTTCGATTACCAACTGAAACGGTAGAAAATTGGGAGGAAACAAAACAAGAATACTTTTATGTGCATCGTGAACTTGAAAAAATTCTAGCAAAATCAGAACATGAAGATTTATATAGAAAAGTTCCAGGAGAAGATAATTCATTAGTGCTTGAAATGAAGAGTTTAGCAATGCACGACGCCTATCATATTGGGCAAATAGTATTCCTTAGTAAAATGCAAGGAGCTTGGGCAGAGAAACGCAGCTTTTTATAAAAGCTTCATTTGCTTTACAGTTATATGCATGCGCCTGACACCCATTATGCTAAATTGATAAGTCAGGCACTGGCATGTTCTTAATCCATTATATAGGACAAAAGACGATTGGGATGGTCTCGCAAATAGTTGAGCCATTCCAATTCGTTGCAGTGTTAAAAAATTCCAAAAGAGATAAGTGATAACGTAACTGTAATGAGGAAAATCAACCCGCCAACAATGTTCACCCATAGGGAATTGACGTGGTTTTGAAGATTATCCCGATTATTCATGGCAAACATAAGGAATAAAACGATAACCGGCAGAATCAACCCATTGGCATATTGAGCGAAAACAATCAGCTGTATCGGGTCATAGCCAAGACTTGCAAAAATGATCCCGACAAGAAGGACCCCTATCCAAACCAGACGGAATTTGGCAGAACGAAGGTTCCTGTCCCATTTCAAAGCGCCTGCAGTTGCATAAGCAGATGCTAAAGGTGCCGTCATAGCAGAGGAGATACCAGCTGCAAATATGCCGGCTGCAAATACATATTTAGCCCATGATCCAAGTAACGGTTCCAACTGATCTGCCATTGCACTGGGATTGTCTATTTCAGTGCCTAATGGGAAGGCGACAGCGGCCGTGATGATGATAGCAACGGAGATGATACCACAGATTGAAATTGTAGTAACTACGTCAAAGCGGCTATCTTTCAACTCTTCTTCTCCCTTGAACCGCTCCTGTACAACTGAAGATTGTAAGAATAAAGTGTAGGGTACAATCGTTGTCCCGATAAGAGATATGATAAATAATACATTACCGGCCGAAACCTTAGGTACTAGCCCCTGCATAATAATTGCAGATAAATCCGGCTGGATGACAATGGCTGTAATGACAAAGCTGAAGGTCATCGTCAGGATAAGTACGATAAAAACGCGTTCGATGATTTTATACTTCCCGACCCATAATAGTACTCCGGCTATCAATCCGATTATGATGGCTAAACTTTCAGTAGAAAGCCCTGTCAATGCCGCCATCCCTATAGATCCGCCTACAATGTTACCTGCTTCATAAGCAGCGCTTCCTATGACGATAGCAGAAATGATTAATAAAATCGTCAACCATTTCATAATGGGATGGGAAAACTGCTCTCTTAATATGGTACTTAAATCTTTTCTGGTAATGACACCTAACCTGGTAACCATTTCCTGGAGAAACATCGTCGCGATGACGGAAAAGATGAGTGCCCAGATAAGCGCATAGCCGAATTGTGCCCCTACATTACTAGCTGTAGTCACCGTGCCTGGGCCAATAATGGCTGCCGCTACAATAGCACCTGGCCCGACATTCTTCAAACGCCTCTTGAACTTACTCCCCTTCGACATAAGTTATCTCTCCTCACTTAATGGTATAAGTCCGAATCGTGATAAACTTAAATTTAGTCAGACAATTCCCTGCATATGTAATTTTAATCATTTTTTAAGAATGGAGTGATTTTTTGAAAAAACAATTTTTGATTCTATTTTTTATCAGTCTATCTTTATTCATTGTAGGATGTGAAGGGAGTAGTGGAGAGTCCAAAGACCAAAAAACATCGACTCAAACAGAGGAGGGGAATTCGGGAGAGGAAAATAAAATAATTTTAGTTGGCACTCCTTTTTCTAATGAAGAAAGAAGCGGCGTGAATATGAATGAAGAAATCAGTGATTCAAAAAACATAGTTAAAGTTGAAGATGTTATTGGAACTGCCGAAAATATTGATAAACCCGAAGCTGAAGTGGAGGGTACACCTGATGTCTTCTTCAAGATTGCAAAGTCAGGTGAAACTTACCAGGATTCTCAAGAGGAAAGAAGGTTTGTATGGTATCAAGAAGACGGTAGTGCTGTTTTTTCTGATGGTTCGGGAGAATATCACACGATTAATTCAAGCCAAGCTAAAGAACTCAAAGAAGCGTTGAATTAATGAAAATTTTTCCGATAAAAAATCTAGGTTAATTTCCGCAGACATTTAAAAAATAACATGATAGATATGTATCTATCACTCGCTTTTGAAGCGGAATAAGCATTTCATAGAATTTCCGAAAAACTAAAAGGGTGATCATTGATCTCACAATATAAAAAAACTGATTCTAATAGAATTTATCTTTTTGCAACAGTGTCATTTTTTACACTATCAACAATAAACACATTCTTCATCACGGGAGAGTGGTTCGATTATGTATATTATTCACTATGTTTAATTGGAGTGGTACTTTTTGCACTGGATAACTTTAAGAGGCATAAAATACCTGTACTCGTTGTTACTGTTCTGTTGTTTTTCGCATATGCTTATGATTTACTCCAACTTCCTTTACCATAGTAGATGACAGGAAAGTAGTAAACCATCAAAACGAGGTACAGAACAGAAGGAGAGTCGTCGTGGAAAAGGAGAGAGAACTTAAAGAACATTTGTATACTCTGGAAACAACTTTACTTAAAGGGGAAGTTCGGAAGTCTGCTGAAATTTTAAACGAGCTAATAGCGGAAGATTTTGTTGAATATTCAAGCACAGGAGAAATATACGACAAAGATAATATATTGAATCGTCTACCACGTGAGGAGGATCCTGGTATTAAGATAAGTGACTTCCAAATGAATCATCTATCACCAACATCGGCTCTCACTTTATTCAAGGTGTTTATAAAAAGTAAACAGAAACACTCTTTGCGAAGTTCTGTTTGGATATTGAATGATGGAAAATGGCAAATGACTTTTCACCAGGGGACTGTAACTGACCAATGAATCAATCTATATGTTTTTATCTGGGTGTGTTTGTAATCTGTAAAAGAAATGAGGACTTTTAAGTATGACTGAAATCAAAGAAATAGGATCTTTATGTGCTTTAGACAAAGGCTATATCATCAACCAGTCGGATCATAAAAAAATCAATAATAAATTTCTAGAAGCCATCCGACTTATAAATGAAAGCTGTCTTTCCGCTTTATCAAAGGAAATTCACAGTATTTACATAAGAGGTTCTGTGCCAAGAGGATTAGACATTGAGGGTGTATCGGATGTGGACGTAGTAATCGTAACCTATTCCAGCCCTCAAGAACTTGATTTGGACTGGGTAGAGGAGACGGAACAATTTATTGATCGGAAATTCTCTTTTATAAACGGTGTAGAATTAGGATTCAGCCCTTTAAGTGAGGTTGAGGAGACGAAATATTGCTCCATGATTCCTTTTATTCTAAAAACCTATGGGATTTGTGTTTATGGTGAAAACCTAATAAGTAAGCTCCCTGATTATAAACCCGATAGTTCCTTGGCTAATGAGCACCTCATTCACTTGACATCCCTGATTGATAAAGCTAAACATGAGTTGACGGGAAATGACGACATTGAAGACATTAAGGATTGCTGTTCATGGATCATGAGAATTATTGTGAGGGCTGGTCTTGCACTTGTCATCGTTCAAGAGCAGTCATACACAAGAGATCTATTCCCAGCCTATGAACTATTTTCAAAGCACTATCCTGAAAAAGAGCAAGAAATGAGAACAGCGCTTTGGTACGCAATCAACCCGTTATCAACTTCAGAAGAAATATTGAAATTCTTGAATCGTTTTGGGAGTTGGATGGAGCTGGAAACAGATAATTGGCTAGAGGTTCATAACCCGAAAAGGGAAATGCACCTACCGCTTTGAAAATAATATAATAAATTACTACCTATCATCGCCCTCCCTATTATTTCATATCGGATTCAAATTAAGTCATGGCTTTATAGACGGTGAAGATTAATCGTATATTACATTTTTTCCTTGTTCACGTAACTTTTCTATAGATGTAAGCATATGATTTATCTCTTCATCGGAATGCCGTTCCCAAGAACATAATTCAGCTACTATTATCAATGGTGACTGAGACCTGAAAGAGCGTGTAGGGTTGCCAGGAAACCTTTTGTCAGTTAAATTCGGATCGTTTTCAAAATCACCTGATGGTTCTACAACGTAAATTCTTTCTTTTGACTTAGATGTTGCTAATTCAGCACCCCATTTAGCAGCATCTAATGATGCAGTGAAATAAATATAGTTAGACTTTTTGTCTTGGTAATTTGAAAAGTGTTGGGCTTCTAAAAGATCTCCGGTTTTCAGTTCTGCTTTAGTACCATGAAAGAAAGGGCCATGATCTAAGACATCTTTTTTGTCATTCATACTGTTACACCTCATATATTTTAGATTTGTATATAACAGTATAGGACAAGAACTATAGAAAGAGTAGTCTATAAATATTTTATAGTTAGGGGTATAATATAAGTAGAGAGATTATCAGCGGGTAACAATCACCTTTTATTCACATATTGTTGATCAGCTATCATATGGAATGCAAGGACACTTTCTCATTTCTAATACTGAGAAAGCTTTTTATTTTTGGTTTCTTTAACATTGTAACTGCGCATTTATCCGGACGCGAAGATTTATCTTGGAACTGAGTCTTAACCAACGAGTGGCAATTATTCAATAGAATAGTTGTCTTTTCTATACGCAGAAATTGGGCAGGATTGTGAAAGACTGAATTAAAGACAACACGTAAAAAATGCTTGTTTTTGAAACTTCGAAAAGGTCTCTTCGTATTTCATATAAGGTAGGGATTTAAAAAAATTGTGGAAAGGTGGTCAATATGAACGGCTTTTGGATAGGCGTTAGCGTAGCAGTTATAGCTGTTCTGAGTTTTTCTTTAAGAAATAGTGGAACTAAAAGGCCGTCAAGGTTGAGAAATACTTTCACTTATATAGGGATAGTTGCTGCTACAGTAGGGATTATTGGTTATTTTTTCTTAGGGTGGAGATTTTAATCCATATCTTAATAAAGAATTGAGGAGTGCGATAAAAACAGAGGTTGATACACGGTTAAATGAAAATATTCAAGGAGGCACCCTTATGAGAAATGAGCAGGAAATGATGGATTTAATTTTATCTGTTGCCAAAGAGGATGAAAGAATTCGGGCCGTCTATATGAATGGTTCAAGGACGAATGCCAATGTATCAAAAGATATATTCCAGGATTACGATATTGTATACGTAGTGACAGAAACGGATTCCTTTTTGAAAGATGAAGACTGGATTGATGTGTTCGGACAGAGGCTGATGGAACAGGAACCTGATAAAAATGACCAGGGAGCAAGTGGTGATTTCACAGACTTTTATGGCTATTTAATGCTGTTTACAGATGGCAACCGAATCGATTTACATATTGAAACAATGAATCACTTGAAAGAACATTATGGAAAGGATAAACTGACGTTTCCATTATTGGATAAAGACGGTTGTCTGCCTGATTTGCCAGAACCGACCGATGCGGATTATCATGTCCAAAAACCGTCAGAACAGGCATACATGAGTTGTTGCAATAACTTTTGGTGGTGTCAGCAAAATGTAGCCAAAAGCCTATGGCGTGATGAAGTACCATATGCCAAGTTCATGTTCGATTGTGTCATCAGAAGGGATTTGGACCAAATGGTTTCCTGGTGGATCGGAATACAGACAGACTTTCAAGTGTCGACGGGAAAAGCGGGCAATTACTTTAAGTATTTTCTTTCTGATGACTATTGGAATCGGTATGAATCCACTTATTCGGATAGCCGACCAGATCACATATGGCAGTCTATGTTCGCTGCGGGGGAGCTATTTCGTACTCTTGCCTCAGAGGTAGCTGATCATTTTTTGTTCATTTATAGGAAAAAAGATGACGAAAACATGACGCACTACCTCCAGCAGGTTAGGTCGTTATCTCCATATGCAAATAGTATTTTTTAAATTGCTATAAACCAACCGTCAGTTTGGGCGGTTGGTCTTTAAATTTACATTTAATAAGAAGTATCGCCCTATAATAAAACACACCTTGATTTAAATCAAAGTGTGTTCGAAGTTTCATCATTGAAGTGAATGCTTGCTCCTTTCTCTGTTGAACTGTGGCTTAAATCAATATTTGACAGAGGCTTTAGATCAAGGGGGGAGTTTCGGAAGAGATAATAAAGTTTCAACTTGAAAATAGGTGGCTATGACTCGAGAGTGGATTACTTCTTTTCATGAAGGGAAGGGGCATTCGAGTTAGGAAAGCTAATAGCTTACGAATAACGAAAACTTTCATTTTTTAGTGAAATCTTGAAAAGGGAAACTATTTAATGAGAATTAATAATTGAGCTGATTTTTCTGAATGAGTTCTTCTACTAAAATATGAAAGACTTATACCTCTGTTCAAAGCAAGTGATTCAAGTAAATCAATTTCGATAAACATTGCATCGGATAATACTCCGCAATAAATATTGTTTAGCAAAAAAAGATACAAATCGACTAAATTCTTGGTACTGAGCTGCTCATAACAACTTGTTGTAATCATAATTATCACCCTTTATGAATTATCTTGATATAATATATATTTTCCTTTTATCTTGTTAAGAAACCCGAGTTTTCTCAAGATGTATATTTTATATCTGAATATTTCAATCATCTACATGAATAGAGCTTTTAGAACTTATAACGGATGTTATCAAGAGAGGGCAACAGAAGAAAAGCGGGGAAGGGGAAGCGATGTTCACTGCCAAAGAAAAATAATAGATATGAGAAAGTTAGAGAGATTGAATAAAATAAAGGGGGGTTTCCTATGGGTCCTGCAATGGTTTTTGTTAATGCGAAAAAGTACCCTGCCCTCAGTGGTTCGTCACTAAGGGGCAGGGTATGTTACGTGCTAGAAAATTATTAAGATGATTTTACCCAATAAGCTGCTTCATTTTCGGAAGGGGAAGGTGGGAATTGATCGCCTTCATTTAAGCTGATTTCGGTATTGTCGTCTGTTTTATTTCCACTTACAAGATTATCCACTTTATAGTTGCCTGATTCTGGAGCTTTTTCACCTGTTTTAAACTGTTTATTTGCCATCGTCAAACACCTCCGTTATAATTGTGGTATTAATTAAATAAAGTACCTAGCTTTATTTGATCAAGCGGCTGCGACTTAGTTATTGTTAGAACCATTACCTGAGTTGCGGCCGCCTTTTTTACCTATTTTCTCATAATGTTCTTCTCCATACTTATTACTTGTAGTTTCTCCGCCTTTTTGGCCGATCTCTTCATAAAAATCCTGGTCGTGCTCTTGAGAGGTTGTTTCTCCGCCCTTTTGGCCGATATCCTCAAAGTGTTCTTGACTATACTCTTCACTTGTAGTTTCTCCGCCTTTTTGGCCAATCTCTTCATAAAATTCCTGGTCGTGTTCTTGAGCGGTAGTTTCTCCACCTTTTTGACCAATATTTTCGAAGTGCTCTTGATCGTATTTGCGGCTTACTTTCTCTCCGCCTTTACGTCCCGCTTCTTCCCTTGTCATATTTTGGTTTTGATTATTGTTCTTAGCCATTTTAATCTACCTCCTTAATATTGTTATATAAAATACTTACCACCAAATTTGAAAAATTTAAACCTGTTTTTTTATCTGTAATATTATCTTAATATAGTTAATGATGTTTCACCCAAATAGGATGTTTGTCCTCTAGTGAACTATTTGTTGACCGTAGTCTTTTTAATTGTTACTTGCTCCTTTGGCCGTTTCACTTACAATATTACCCGCTATTTCATCGGATCCTTTGACTCCAATATCCCCTATACTGACTACACCGCTGATTTTACCTTCATCTACAATTAATAGACGGCGAATTTGATGATCTTGCATCAAGCGGGCTGCTTCGGATACTTCCATGTCGGAGGAGCCTGTAATTATTTTTTCTGTCATAATATCGGAAGCTTTTACATCTTCTGGTGAGCCCTTTGATAAACCTTTTACTACGATATCACGGTCTGTGACAACGCCTGCATACTTACCCTGTTCGACAATGGGTACGAAACCAACGTCTTCTTCTTTCATACACTTAGCCAGTGTAGACAAATTGTCGGAAGCTTCACGAGTCGCTGTGTTGGTATTCATATACTCTCTCAATGCTGTCATTTCCTCATCCACCTTTCTGATTATTCTTGGTTTACATTCATTCCATTTACGTTTTCTGGCTACTTCAAACACAATCTATGGTTCATAACCATAATTCCTACAAATGTCATGCTTGCTTACAATGTTTATCCCTATATATCTCCAAAGAAGAGAAATCCACAGGTGAACGTCCGGGTAGGATATTATATGAGATTGCTTTAGGAGCCTGGGTCTCCATTAGGTGATTTTAAAGTGTGAGTAGGGGAATTCCTCATCATTGAACTAAACGAACTGAATTTTTATGACATGCATTTAAAAAATCGGACCAGCATGAATACTCTGTAGTGTCTGATATAAATTCGTCTAATTCTTTGGTTGCTAAACCTTCGGGTGGAAGTTCATTTAAATCGCAAAAAACTGCAATGGATTCCCTAAGTTCCTCCATGCTATCAAATTGAGTAGTATCTTTGATGAATTCCTCGTCAGGTTGATTGTGAAATGATTGATAAAACCTATCTATATTTTTGTTGACATGTTTTTCATAATGCATAAAAAACACCCCATCTTCCGAAAGTTTGGTATTAAATGAAAAATGCTAAACTTTTTTGCTCATCGAGTTCCACGGAAGATTAATAATTAAACGGCTTAATGCGAAAATATAACTGTTTAATGATTTAAGAATTTTGCAGCAAAATTGGAATTGAATTCGGTATGTTAGAGAAAGAATATAAGACGGCAAGGTCATTGAAATCCCCCTGGGCGACAAGTTTTGTCTCACAGGGGGAAGTTTTATGAATTTACTGTTTCATTATTTTTTTTGAAAGTGGATACACGCCTAAACTTTGGACGATTAATGAAATGAGTACAGCCGCAAAGCCGAGAGAGAGGATCATGTCTACTTGACCTGCCCCTTTGGATTGAAGGTTCAATATAAGATAAACTGACATCGTCCCTTTCAGACCTGACCATGTAAGCATGATTGACTCTCTCCAGTTGATCTTATTTCGCCAGTGGGGAAATAGCTGAGTAGTTCCGAATATAATGAAAAGTCTTATGATCAATGATAGTAAGAAAATGATTATGGCAAAACCCCAGGCACCGAATACAAGGTGTTGAGCCGATTGAATCCCGATTAATAGAAATATCAAGGCCAATACAGTGAGTTCGATGATGTTCCAAAATCCGTCCAGTTTGTCGCGTAAGTCATCCTCTTTAATCGATCTTCCAAATTCAAAAGAAAGCATAATTCCAGCAAAAACGGTTGCTAAGACGCCAGAAAGGCGGAACATTTCTGCGAGATTGAATACACCGAAAGCTAAAACAATGGAAAGCATGACTTGATACTCACGAATATGGGTGAAGTGGACAGCTTTACTGACGAGCCAGCCGAATAAAATTCCGAGTAAAGCACCGCCAAGCGAAACGAATAGGAATTCCCCTAAAAAGGAGAAGATACCGAATGACTTTCCTTGGGTCAACATCCCGGCGAGAACTGTGAATATCACAATACTTGTGCCATCATTAATCAGCGATTCCCCTTCGACCACGTCAGCCATTTTTTCATTTCCAGTCGAATTTTTCAGGATAGATGTCACAGACACTGGGTCTGTAGGCGTCAATATAGAAGCAATCATTAAGGCACCCACAAAGGACAAGGAGACGAACGGTTCACTAAGCGCAAAAATAGTGGCACCAAGCAGGGCTACGGTCAACATGATGCCTATTGTGGCAAGGAAACTGATGATACCTGCATTTTCTTTATAGCCTTTGGCCGGCAAACGGTAGGCAGAAGAAAATAGCAGGGGAGGAAGGAAGATATGGTAAATCATATATTTGGTCACTTCCAGTGATGTGAAAAATGGAATGAAGGAAAGACCAATCCCAAGGACTAACAATACCGTAGGAACTGGAAAATTTTTTTGTTTTTTATCAATCGTAAAAATAATATAACCAATGAAGATTAATAGAATATATGGCATTGCGTGCAAAATTGATCAACCTCCTTTAAGTAGTTTATGTCACTGAATCCTGTGCCCGAATGGGGAAAACCAGGAACCATAATAATGGATTATCCGTTATCCCAATGACTAAAACTATGAATTCTTTTAAACGAAGGGAGTTAAGAAGGAAAAAATCGAAAATTTCAGCATGACATACCGTTTAAGTTTAAGTTGTGGCTATAACGTGAACGAGTATTACTATTAAAGGAGGAAAAAACCAGAAGCAATGACCAAGTCAGTGAAATGTAGAAATATATTAAGGATTTCAGGAATGTAGGTGATGAAGTATGTTTGATAAATTGTTTAGGCTGTTAAAAGAACATAATAAAAAGACACCAAGGGAGAAAAAATTAAAATTTTATGCGAACTTGTGGGCCACTCCGATTATTTATACGATTGCGGCTATCTCGTTATTTGTCTTAGCGGTTCTTGCCGATTTGCAGATGAATGCAGGGGCGCATCTACCTTCAGCCATAACCGTAGAGTTTAAACTGACCCAGACGATTCTCAGTACATTGACAGCAGGTATTCTTTCGATGACCACCTTCACCTTCTATGGTGTACTGGCAGCTTTGACAACGTTTTCTGTGCAGTTCTCTCCTCGGATTTTAAAAAATTTCATGATGAATACAGTAACCCAAAGAACATTAGGAATCTTTATTGGAAGTTTTCACTATGTCCTACTATGTCTATTATTCATCAGTAAAGAAACCAGCTTCTTCTTCATTCCTATTATTGCAACTTTACTTACAATGACCTCAATGGTGACTTTTATTGTTTTTATTAATCATATCGTGACATGGCTGCAAGTAAGTAATATGACAGATGATATGAAAGAAGAATCAGCTATTATCGCTGAAAATTTATTAGTAGAAGAAATGGATAGTTATAGAATAGAAAATCCAAACTCCATTAAGCATCAAGTCCCTGGAGCGGATTGGGAAAGTCATTCCATAATGGTGGAGAAATCAGGGTATGTTCAGACCATTGATTTTATTTCGCTTATTAAACAAGCTGAAAAAGACGATATAGTAGTCCGACTAGAATATAAAGTAGGAAATTATGCGTTTCAATCTACCCCTTTAATAAAGTATTGGAAGAAAAACCAGAATTCCATTGATGAGTCCAAATATTGGGCAATGGTCGAGATCGGAAGAAATCAAAGTGAAGTGCAGGATATCGAATATAGTTTAAATAAGTTAGTAGAAATAGCCATCCGTGCTATAGGGGATAATGATCCAAAAACTGCGACACGGACAGCCTATCAAATTGGGGATTTATTGATTGATATTTCAAGCATGGCGCTGTTCACTCCTTATCTGGCCGACGATAAAGGAGATTTACGGCTGATTATCCATAACCTTGTGTTTAGAGACTATATCTATATTGGTTTAGCTTCTATAAGACATTACGCGCGGAAAAATGTAATTCTTACCGTGGAAATATTAAAAGTTCTTAATGCTGTAGCTAAAGTAGAGGAAATGAATCATAAGGATGCTATTTGGGAGTTTGCCGAATACACGACGAGGTCGTTAGAAGTTGATTTTATTCACAGCTTAGATAGGGAAAAACTATATTATACTCTTTACAGCATTGCTGAGACGACAGGGTATCTGGATAAATATGACAAGCTGGTGAATAGAATGGTATTAAGGATAGAAGATGATGAAGACAGAGATGAGTTAATGAGAAAGTTTCCGCTGGACCATGAAAATGAGAATTAGATAAATCTATATCCTCGCTTAAGATTGTGTGAATGACCAAATGGTATACGAAGTGGCCTGGATTACAGTTTGGGTGAAAACAGAATCATGTTCTTATAGCAAATAACCAATTATGTTAAAAGAACGGATTGACAACACAGTGGGTTTCTTCACGATGTAGGGAACAAGGACGCAGAGGGAATTTCTTATTAAGGAGAGAAAATGATGTATGATAATATTCTTACCTACACGAATCACCGGAGTTCACCATTGCCCAATGGAAAATGGTTAATGAGCCAAAGATGGGAAAGTCTTTTATTTATGCACTTCTCCATTCCTGAAAATTCGCTGCAGGAATTTATTCCAGAGGAGCTTGAGCTTGATTGCTATCAAGGAGAAGCATGGGTTACCATATACTCCCTTTTGAAGTATCCGATATGCATTTCCGTTTTAGTCCATCACTTCCCTATTTACAAAATTACTTGGAATTGAATGTGAGAACATATGTTAAAAGAAACGGCATTTCTGGATTGTATTTTTTCAGCTTGGATGCGAACAAGCTGTTGGCTGTTTTAGGGGCAAGGATGACCACACTGCCCTACTACTATGCACAGATGGGTCTACATAAATCCGGAAATACATTTCATTTTCAAAGCAAGCGAAGGGGGAAAAGAAATGCCAGTTTGGAAGCAGATTACCGCCCTTATTCCTCATTATGGATTCCAGACCAAGACTCTCTTGATTCTTGGCTGCTTGAAAGATATTATGCCTGGAAATTCAATAGGAACAGCATAGTAGAAGTAGGGATACATCACCTGCCTTGGAATGTTCAAAATGTTGAAGCGAATATCCAGACTTTTCAGGTGACGCCTTTTGATTTTGAAAGCATTAGGGAAGGTAAATTGTTATTTCATTTTTCACCCGTTAAACGTGTCTTATTTTGGCCGATAAAAATCATAAAATGAAGCTTTCTTTTGATAAGGAAGCTTTTTTTATTTCTCTGCGTTTTCCACATGCCATTTATGGATTGTTTTTCGTGGTCTTCTAATTGTCACCACTATAATTCCAAACATGATGAAAGTGAATCCGATAAGGAAATTTGCGTTTAAGGTTTCTCCTGATAACAGCCACCAAATAACGCACCTACTAATGGCTGGAAAAAGTAAAACAAGGATCCTATTCCTGCTTCCATACCGGCATCCCATTCGAATGGTAGCCGCTAAGGATAAACACAGGCTACCAATCAGGGTAGGTGGCATATGATTCCTTCTCTGATCATTACTTTTATTAACATAAGTTTCAAAATCTTTATTAGTAAGGGGGGATATAAAAACAAAACAGCTCCCGAATTCGGGAGCTGTTTTGTTTTTAAGGCTTAGTGCGCGTATGAGCGGACACGATTGTTCTTCGGTAAAATATGTGAAGCTAAATAAATATGGAATCCATATTCTGCAATAGCAATAAGGACGGCAGAAATCAATGCTGTGATAACGGCTGATCCATCCACACTTATAAACCAACTCACGGAAGCCCACACGACAAGGAATGTTAAACCGAGGTCAGCTGATGTGGCTGTTAAATTATTTGTTTTTGGAAGTATAAAGAGATCTCCTGAAAAGTAGGACACGAGCCCAAGTACTAGAGTTAGAAGGAGGATTCCGACGAAGGATGCTCCGTACCCAACTCCCAATACTAGATAAAGGGCGACCAATGTTAACACACCTTTGACTAATAATGCTTTACCATGCTCCATTTCTCTCGATCTCCTTCCTTGATTGGATTTATGCATCTATTTCCACCATCTCACATTTGTAAACTTAAAATATCAAAACTGATCATGGAAATAATAACGCATCAGATTTCGGGTGTTTCACTTATGATTTTGATAAGTGTCAGGGATGGAAATTTTTAATTACAATAATCTCTGAAGATAAAGAAAGTCAAAGGTGTGCGGCTAAATCTTCACGAATGCAGGGATTATCGACGGATAGTGGGTTAAAGGCACTGCTTGAGATAACGCTGAAGTTCCCCAAGATATAATCGGGAATTGAAGGCTGTTCTTGAAGAAGCTAAAAAAAGAGAGGATGTAATTATGTTCGGAATATTAGATTAAATAATAAAGAACTGGTTAATGATGAAGTGGTATTGATCCGCAGTTTGAAGTAGAAAAAACAAGAAAGCGGAAAAACCCCTGATGATTACTAAAGAATATCTTTTTAAGAAAGTATTATAATGGGAACTTTAGCTGGTTTATAGGGAGAGCAGAATGCTTTAATGCATTCTGCTCTCCCTATAAACCAGCTTTTTTGAATAAAACTTGTGCCCATATTATAGAAATGGATTTTTTTCTAATGGAGTTGATCATTTCTTTGGTCAATATATAAGGAACCATCTTTCTGGACCTCTGCATAAAAAACTCCATCCACATCATTTACTCCGACAACATTCAGCTGCTGATCAAGCCAGCGCTGATCCAGGTTTAATTTCTCCAGGTTCTTCCTCACTACTTTTCCATCTTGAATCACGGCTGTAGGAAAGGAAAACATTTCATTCGGATTGGGTGGCTGGTGCATATCGGCTTTCGTGACGGATTGTTTACTCTGGTTCTGTAGTACAGATAGTGTACCGTCTGTTTCGAAAATCGCATAATCCACTTCTGAAAAAGAGAATACGTTCTTTTTTCGTAATAATGCACCTAGCTCGTCTAAATCCAGCCGGGTTTTCCGGAGAGCTTCGTCCATAATTCTTCCATTCCGAATAAGAATGATCGGCTGACCTTCGATAGTTTGCCGAGCCTTTTTTGATTTAATGTCAATAAAACCGAGCGTTACCGTCAATGCGCTCCAGGCGATGATCGCTATCATCCCGTTTCGGACACTTAGCGCGGAATCTATCGCAAGGGAAGCGCCGATGGTACCAATGGAAATGGCTGACACAAAATTAAAGAAGGTCATTTGAGAAATTTCTTTTCTTCCCATTAACCTTGTTAGCGCCAGAAGGGTTACGAAGGCAAGAGACAGCCTGATTAACAGTTCTATAATATTCATAATAAACTCCTTCATCTAAAACTTCACTTTTTCTAGTTTGAATTGTTCAACGGAACACTATACGGAGTTTTTTTATTTTTAACTCTACCCTTATAGAAAACCTTCGATAATTTAGCTGCATGAACACTTCAAACGGAGTTCACACTAATAGGGTTAAATAAAAATAGGGGTGAGTTGAATAATGAAAGCAGTTACGTATCAAGGGAAAAAGTCGATTGCAGTCAAAAAGGTTCCCTTTCCAAAAATTGAACATGAAGAAGATGTGATCATCCGAATTACTTCAACTGCGATATGTGGATCGGATTTGCATTTGTATCAGGGGAATTTCCCCCTTCCGATCGGTTACGTCATTGGGCATGAACCTATGGGGATCGTGGAGGAAATAGGTCCTGAAGTAAGGAAAGTTAAGAAAGGGGACAGGGTGGTCATTCCATTTACAGTGGCCTGCGGGCAATGTGTTTATTGCGACAATCATCTGGAAAGTCAGTGCGATAACGCGAATCCGCATTATGATTCTGGAGGATATTTCGGTTATAGCGAGAAGTTCGGGGATCACCCGGGTGGCCAGGCTGAGTATTTAAGGGTGCCTTTTGGAAACTATACACCGTTTGTAATCCCAGAATCCTGCGAACTGGAAGATGAGTCGCTCCTGTTTCTCTCTGACGTGCTGCCTACAGCCTACTGGAGTGTAGAAAATGCAGGCGTAAAGTCAGGTGATACTGTGATCGTTCTTGGCTGTGGCCCAATCGGTTTGATGGTGCAGCAGTTTGCTTGGCAAAAGGGAGCTGAGCGGGTGATTGCTGTTGATTATATCGAAAATCGTCTACTTCATTCAAAAAGAATGAATCAAACAGAAATTTTTGATTTTACCCGCTATCCTGATATGGGGGAAACATTGAAGGAAATCACGAAGGGCGGCGCTGATATCGTCATTGATTGTGTAGGTATGGACGGCAAGAAATCCCCTTTGGAATTCGTCGAGCAAAAAATGAAGTTGCAAGGAGGCACCCTTGGTCCTATTCAGGTCGCAACAAAAGCGGTTAAGAAGTGCGGAACCGTTCAAATCACAGGAGTATACGGAGGGAATTATAACCTTTTCCCTTTAGGTGCATTCTTTTCCCGTAACATTCAATTGAAGATGGGACAGGCCCATGCGCGTTCTTTTATGGCGCCTCTTTATAAGCAAATCATTAATGGTGAAATTGACCCAAGAAAAATCATTACGCATCAAATGCCGCTGGAAGATGCTGCTCATGGGTATGAAATATTCAATAAAAAAGAAGATGACTGTATTAAAGTGGTACTGAAACCTTAGAAAATTCGGTAGCCATCAATTTCAGGAAAAATGAATGGTGTAATAAAGCAGTCATAAAAAATCCCCTTTGCCAACAGGTGGCCAAACTGAGCTTCTGTTGGCTATTTTTAAACAGGAATTTTTCACCGAATTTATTGGTAAGCAAGCAAAAGAATTTCACTGAAGCGCATAGGGAGAATAGGAATATTGATTAGTTAGTATGAGTTGATGAGTTAGCCTATTACTATTGATTCATTACGTTTTTTTCACCTGCCCTTAGACATTCCATGGCTTTCTTTGTGTGATCCGGTGATTGAAGGCTCAACAACAAACGCTGATGAGTATCAAGAATCGCTCAATCAAAAAATCGATAAGTGGTTGGCGGTAAGAGTTCATTGCACTAATGAGGAGCTTGATTGGCTTTTTGCATTCGAAGGTTTTCAAAAAAACTAAACAGCCTTAGTCCTATAGAGCACAGAACCAAGGCTGCTTAGTTTTTTATTAACTCAATTTTCTACTTAAGTGGTGCAACTTAATTTTTATTTCTAAAGAAGTACATCGTCAGCGTACCGAACACGGCAATTAAACCTACGGAGATGTATGTGATGATCAATAATTCGCTTGCTACATCATAGCCATGAATCAATCCCCTGGCCGCATCAACAACGAATGTTATCGGATTAATATCTACAAAGCTTTGTAACCAATTCGGCATTGTTGAGGGGTCGACAAATACGCTGCTCAAAAAGGTCAGTGGGAATAATAACATCATACTTATTGCCATTAGGGCTTTCTCTGAGCGGACGATTATTCCGAGCATCGTCCAAATCCATGACAAACTGAAAGCGAAGAATAGAATCACCAGGACTGCAAGGAGTACACCGGTGAACCCCGCTTCTGCACGGAATCCCAGAATGTACCCAAGTGTAATCATGATTGTTGCGGCAAGTGAATATCTCACTACATCCACTAGCAACGCCCCGACTAATACAGCAGGCTGCCAGATCGGCAGTGAACGAAAACGATCAAAGACGCCTTTTTCAATATCTTTATTTAGATCCAAGCCTGTGTACATCGTTATCATTGCAACTGTCATGACTAAAATTCCTGGCAGGACAAAGTCCAAGTATTCTCCTGTTGATCCTGAAATAGCTCCCCCGAATAAGTAGGTGAACATCAACAAAAAGATAATCGGGAACACCGTCACATCAAAAAGTTGTTCTGGAACATAGCGGATGCGTAATAATGCTCGCCATGCAAAAGTCAGAGCGGCATTCAGCGGCGAAGCTTTTGATGGCCGTTTTTCTAATGTGATTGATTTTTCTAATGAATTATTCTCCATTCGCTTCGCCACCTTCCCCTTTAGCAGGCTTTCCGGTAATCTGTAAGAATACATCGTCCAAAGTTGGTTGTTGCATAGAGAAGTCTTTCACGGCGATCTGTTGGTTCGCAAGTTCTCCAATCGCTTTGGCAGCCTTTGACTGGTCTTTCATCGTAACAGAAATCGATAATTGATCTTGGTTTACTTCAGGTGCTTGTATGAACATCCCTTCAAAGATAGCCTCTGCCTGGTGCAGATCCTGTTCATCTTCGAATTCGATGATCAAGCTTCGGACGCCAATTGAAGATTTCAATTCTGCACTTGTTCCTTCCGCAATTAAAACCCCTCGGTCAATGACACCAATAAGGTCGGCAAGTTGATCTGCTTCTTCTAAGTATTGTGTCGTAAGAAATACTGTCGTTCCATTTTTGACTAATGCTCGAATGATCTCCCACACTTCATTCCGACTTCTTGGATCAAGTCCGGTGGTCGGTTCATCCAAAAAGAGCAGTTCTGGCGATGTAACGATACTTGCGGCAATATCGATTCTTCTTCTCATCCCGCCGGAATACTTCTTCACTTGGCGTTTTGCGGCATCTTCCAAATTGAATGCGGCTAATAATTCATCGGCTCTCGCCTTTGCTTCTTTACGGGAAAAACCAACTAACCTGCCAATGAAAATCAAATTCTCCCGGCCGGATAATTCTTCATCAACAGAAGCGAACTGTCCTGTTAAACTGATGGACTGCCTGACATCATCCGCTTCTTTTGTTAAATCATACCCCATCACTTTCGCTTGACCTTCAGTCGGTTTCAACAGAGTTGCCAGCATACGGATCATTGTCGTTTTTCCAGCTCCATTAGGGCCAAGGAAACCATAGACAATACCTTTTGGCACTTTTAAGCTGATGCCATCTACCGCTCGTTCTTTACCAAAAGCTTTTACTAATTGATCTGCTTCAACTGCATATGTTCTATTTGAATGATCCATTCGTCGACCTCCCTCATCCATTATATTTTACCATAGGCAGGAGTCATGATATTCCAAAGACCAAAATAAAAAACTTCACTCCGATGTATCTTTTTCTGCATTTTATGTTGCAAATACAACAAAAATAAGGTACGTTTAATTTATGAGTTACATGTTGCATTTACAACAAAAATGAATGCTGAGGAGTTCAAAATGAAAGACATACTTCGTGAAATCGGAATGATAGCAAGGTCGTTAGATTCAATAAGTAATATAGAATTCAAAGAATACAACCTCACAAGAGGACAGTATTTATATCTTGTAAGAATATGTGAAAACCCAGGAATCATTCAAGAGAAGGTAGCTGAGATGATAAAAGTGGATCGGACTACTGCCGCACGGTCTATAAAAAAACTTGAAATGAATGGCTTTGTTGAGAAGAAAGAAGACGAACATAACAAAAAAATAAAAAAGCTCTTTCCAACAGAGAAAGGGGAAAAGGTTTTTCCTTTTATAAAAAGAGAAAATGATCATTCCAATGCCGTTGCCTTAGAAGGTTTATCAGAGAAAGAAGTGGAAATCATTTTCGATCTTCTCCAAAGAGTCAGAACAAATATCGAAAAAGACTGGGAATTTGTCAAAAAGGGAAGCAAAAGGAGTTATTGATTGTAGAGAGGAGCATCAGGGTTAGAATGAATATAACATTGAAAAGATGCACAATGGAAGATTCACACAAACTGCAAAAAATCAGTCGCGAAACATTTAAGGAGACATATGAGGAACAGAATTCACCGGAAAATATAAAGAATTATTTGGAAGAAGCATTTAATTTAAGGCAAGTAGAAAAAGAGTTATCCACCTATTTCTCGCAATTCTTTTTTGTTTCTTTTAATGATGAAGTCGCTGGATATTTAAAGGTGAATACAGGGGAAGCTCAGACCGAAGAAATGGATGATGCCTCCCTTGAGATCGAGCGGATTTATATTATAAAAAAATTTCAAAAGCAGGGACTTGGAAAATATCTGTTCAACAAAGCTATGGATACTGCTATGGAACAGAATAAAAAGAAGGTCTGGCTGGGTGTATGGGAAAAAAACGAAAATGCTATTGCTTTTTATAAGAAAATGGGATTTGTTCAAACGGGAACGCACTCTTTTATCATAGGGGATGAAGAACAAACGGACTTAATAATGGTGAAAAGTCTCCAATAACAAGTGAAGGGATGAGTTAGGATGTATATTCCAAAGCAGTATAAAGTCACAGATTTCAATGAAATCAGAGATTTTATTCAGAGGAACTCTTTTGGAACAATCGTAACGACAAAAGAAGGAAAGCCTATAGCCACCCATTTACCTATGGAGTTATATATACAAGGGGATGACTACTATCTCACTGGGCATATGGCGTATGCGAATCCTCAATGGAGGACATTCGGTGATGACCCTGTTCTTGTCATGTATCAGGGTCCGCATGCTTACATTTCATCCTCTTGGTACAAATCTGAAAATGTGCCCACTTGGAACTATCAATCTGTCCATGTATATGGAACTGCCAGCCTTATGAGTGAACAAGAATTGCAGGAAGACCTTAAATCCCTATTGCTAAACTATGAACAACACCGTGAAAATGCAGCTTTATGGGAAAGATTTTCTCCCAAGACAAAAAAACAAATGAAAGGCATAGTTGGATTTAAAGTGAAAGTACAAGAAATTCAAGCAGCCTACAAATTAAGTCAAAATAGAAATGAAGAAGACTATGATAACATCATTGATAAACTGAAGAAGGAGAAAGATTTAAACTCTCAACAATTAGCAGAAGTGATGCATGCAAGAAAGGAGAAGGGAAGAACTGATAGTTAACTAAACTTTTAAGTGGTGATATTGTGAGTTACAAAACTAATAGAATAGAATTTAGTAATTTTGACCAGTTGGTAAGTTCGATTGATAAATTTCCAAAAAAACAATCAACCATGTTAATTGGAATAGATGGGTGTGGTGGTTCAGGAAAAAGCACATTGGCAAATAAACTGAGTGATGAATGCTCGAATGTAATGATTGTACATATGGATGACTTTTATTTACCCTCCTCACAGATAATAAAAAAAGATCCGAAGCAAAAGCCGATTGGTGCAGACTTTGATTGGAAACGTGTATTAAATCAAGTTATTGAACCAATTCGCCAAAATAAAGCTGGATATTATCAGAGATATGATTGGGACGCAAACGAATTAGCGGAGTGGCATACTGTCCCGGTTGGCGGAATTGTAATTATTGAAGGTGTGTATTCCATTCGTAATGAATTAGCAAATAAATACGACTTTACAATATGGGTCGATTGTCCAAGGAAAACAAGGCTTTCACGTGGTGTTGAACGAGACGGGGAAGAGATGCGTGAGATGTGGGAAAAAAATTGGATGGCTTCAGAGGACATTTATATGGAAGAACATAAACCGCATGAAAGAGCAGACCACATTGTAAACGGGACTAAATGAATGTCTTATTCAGCATACGCATGTCTTTTGGAATAGCAATTAAGCTGCTCAAATATGAGCAGCTTAATATCTATATGGAAGTAATTTAGTTATGTACTTGAAGTTTGTTTCCACTCGGGTCATAAAAGTGAAAAAACTGATGCCCTTCATCTTCCTCAATGGGTTCAACATTTACATCCTGTCTGATTAAATATTCATAGAGATTATTTAAACTTGAGGTGGTGAACCCTACAGAGAACTCAGTTTGTCCGTTTTTCAGAAAATGTCCCCGCGAGTCCTTGTCTGCTTCTACTAAAACCAACAAAGGCCCGGTTTCAAGTTCGAACACAGCTAGATCCCCTCTGTCAAACCTTAATTTCAACTTTAAACATTCTGAATACCATACAACAGATTCACTGAGATCGACTACAGGAATTCTGAAATAATGGATACCATTGAATAAAGAATCGCTCATTTTCTCCCTCCCTTTAGGAATACGTCTATACTATATTTCGTTATTTTTTTATAATGTCCTTTATCTTATCGTATAGTGTTAAGCCCTGGAATTTTTGCGGTTCTAAAATGAAGGGTAATCTTGATTTAGTTTCTTTTCGTTTGAAATTAGAATAGAAACATTGACGCAATTTACAGGGAGTGGTATGATTTAACTCAATTAGAGACAAAATGAATCTTTAATATCTTTGATCAAGGAGGGAATTATGAAATACTCAAAAGCAACGAACTATGCATTACACACAATGGTTTATTTAATTTCCTTACCAAAAGGAAGCACTGTAGGGGTGCAAAGTCTGGCAGAGATGCAAGTTCTTTCCCCGACATATCTGTCAAAAATATTAACTCAACTTGCTAAAGGTGGGTTGATCGAGTCCACACCAGGGGTTAAAGGAGGTTATAAGGTTGCTAAAGCAAAAGCTGAAATTTCCTTCTTAGATGTAATTAAAACAACAGAAGGAGAGTCCCAGTTATTCAATTGCTCCATGGAACATAATGAAGGCTGCATGATTGAAAAAGTGATGATCGAGGCTGAACAGAACATGAAAGATGATCTCGCCAATAAATTTCTCATCGATCTCGTAAATGAGATGGATGAAAAAAGTGGACAAAATTAAGAGAAATACAAATTAAGGGGAGATGTAGATGATATTGGATTGTGCCGTTATTGGCGGGGGACCTGCTGGCCTGAATGCTTCTTTAGTTCTAGGCAGGTCAAGAAGAACTACCGTTTTATTTGATGATGATAACCCTAGGAACTCTGTAACGACTGAGTCCCATGGGTTTTTGACTCGGGATGGAATGAATCCAGCAGAGCTAAGGGGAATAGGTCGCAATGAGTTAACGAATTATCCAGACGTAAAAATTGAGAAGCAAAGGGTAAAAAATGTAATGAAAGAAAAGCGAATGTTTACCATTGAAACGGATACTGGAGAAGTCTTCAGAGCCAAGAAAGTGGTCTTAGCCTCTGGACTTAAAGAAAAACTCCCAAATATAAACAACCTCACACAATTTTACGGGACCAGTTTATTCAGTTGTCCATTCTGTGATGGTTGGGAATTAAGAGACCTTCCCTTAGTTGTGATTGCTGAAAATTCACGAGCTCTCCATATGGCGAAGCTTGTATATAACTGGACCAGCAACCTTGTTATTTGTACGAATGGAAGTTTCAATATACCGACTCATGAAATGAAGACTTTAAAAGAAAAAGGAATGGATATATACGAACAAAAGATTTCATCACTGAACGGAGAGAATGGGTATTTGAAACATATCACATTTGAAGATGGAAGCTCCGTTGCTCGTGAAGGTGGGTTCATTATTCCGGAAATGGAACAAGCGTCCCATATTGGCGAAGATCTTGGGTGTGAACTGACAGATCAAGGCGCCATCAAAACAGATGACTTCGGGCGGACAAATGTTGAAGGAGTGTATGCTTGCGGCGATACATCCTTAATAGCACCATCTCAATTAATTATTGCCGCAGCGGAAGGTAGCAAAGCCGCGATTGGCGTCAATGCAGCCATGGTTGAGGAAGCTTTCAAAAAAACAGATCATGAAAAGGAGAAAGATATGAATAAAAATTGTAAGCAAGATCATACGGGCAATTTAAGAAAAAAGGTGGAATATCTGGACAGTGACGAACGTAAAGAACAATTCTCTCCAGAGAGCCTATTGGAGTTACTTCCCATAAAAAATACTGATGATATTTTAGATGTAGGAGCAGGAACAGGCTTCTTAACTATCCCGGCTGCTAAGAAAACAGATGGGATGGTTTACGCACTAGATATCGATCCAAAGATTTTACAAATCGCAAATTCTAAGGCATCAACGGAGAACCTTGAAAATGTACGAACCATTCAAGGGGAAATGAAAGATTTGCCATTAGCAGACGATTCTATTGACATAGTAATGGCATCGTTAGTCCTTCATGAAATCAAACCTTTATCAGAGACATTGCAGCTCATCCATCAAGTTATTAAGGAAAATGGTTATTTTGCTTGTGTTGAACTGGAAGTGGAAGAACAACCAAATCAAAATCATCCAAGAATCTCCTCAATTATAATGGAGGAAGAATTGAACAAAGCAGGATTTAAAGTAAGGAAGAAGCTACACCCTACAGAGTCTATTTATGTATTAATAGCTCAAAAACAAAATATATCCATTGAATAGTATTTATTTTTCACTAATTATAGATATTAAAAGTCTTTAATGTATTCATTGTATGAGAGTTATTCTATCTAGAGGAGCTGTTGACATTTGGTGTTGCTTTTCACGATTCAATTGTCGGTAGATGCTTACCGCGGACACGGCCAAAGCTGACTTGGTCAAGAAGGTCACTTGACCAAGTGGATCTTCGGGTCGCGCTGTTCCCGCAGGCGTCACCACCGAACGTTCAACATGAAAACAACAGAGGCTCATCTATCTGAAAAGAGTGGCTTCCTTTGATTTATAAATGAAAATCGGTCTGCTTATACTTGGTGGCGATTTTAACCGTCAATACCAAATGGATACGATAGCTCATTGAGGAGTAAGAGCCCAACTGTCTCATCAAATAAAGTTGCAGTTCATCAGGGGCCTTGTTTTTTTTGGTGATATTTTTTCACAATCATATTGCATCTTTGTAGACCTCATAAAGTGGAGTAAAATGGAAGGTGATCTTTAACAATTGTAAGCATGGCTGGAGAGGAGTAGCGATATGAATGGAAATAATGAATTGAAAGAAATCATCACTACCATAAGCGATAAGCTGGACTTTTCTGGCGTCGTATATGTGAAACAAAATGAGAATGTATTATTAAACACTGCCTTTGGTTATAGAGACAGAGGGGAAGAGCTCCCGAATACTTCCGATACTCGTTTTGGAATTGCCTCTGGCTGCAAGTTATTTACTGCTATCGGAATTTGCCAGTTAGTTGAAAAGGGATTAGTGAATTTTGGTACTCGTTTAATTGACTGCCTTGACATTGATTTCCCTAACTTTGATAAAAAGATTACCATCCACCACCTGTTAACCCACACTTCAGGTATACCTGATTACTTTGATGAAGAAGTGATGAGTGATTATGAGGAGTTGTGGACGGATTACCCGGTCTACCAAATAAATTCTCTTAAGGATTTCCTGCCGCTCTTTCAGGACAATCAAATGAAGTTTAAACCAGGCCATAAATTTCATTATAACAATGCGGGGTATATCCTTTTAGGTCTGATCATTGAAGAACAAACGGGCAGACGCTTTACAGAATTTATAGAAACTGAAGTTTTCCATAGATGCAATATGCTGGATTCTGGATATTTTTCATTGGATCAGCTTCCTGAAAATACAGCCAAAGGCTATATTGACAACAATGAAAAGAAAACTTGGAGAACGAATATTTACTCCATTCCCAAACAAGGCGGATCCGATGGAGGGGCATTCATTACAGCTCCTGATATGATTAAGTTGTGGGATTCATTGTTGGACTTCAAGCTTCTAAATGAAAAGACTACCAGAGAATTACTCACTCCTCATGTTCATGTGAATGGAGAAGTCCATTATGGTTATGGTATTTGGCTGAACCAAAAGATTGATCATGTATATAAATATCATGTGATGGGGTATGACCCCGGAGTAAGCTTTAGGTCCTCCATATATCCACAGGCTGATTTGAAGATCGTTATCCCTTCAAATATAGAATCTGGTCCCTTTGAAATCACTAAAGCCATTGAGGATTTTCTGTTAAATAAATAAGGTGTCTTTCTCATTATTTAATGATATTAAGCCTTGAAATAGCACATATAAAGAAGTTGCCGGCCTGTCCCTGTATAGGGAAGGAAAACATGAGATAACCGGTTAACACGAGGTTTTTCTTTACTTCCGGGGTTCGCACTTACGGCATGTTATCAATGGGAACCTTGGGAACGAGGGAAATCCGACAGACTTCTCCCAAAGGCAGAGGCTTTAAATATGTAGTAGAAATTTTTGAATATATGTGTGAAGACAAATCCTAGAATGGAGCTGCAGGTGAATCCGATTTTTTAAACTTTTCCATCTCGTTTGTGATTTTTAAAGAAATGATGCGAGATTATTTTAAATATGACAGACTCATGTCATGTTTAGGATAGTATAGTAGTTACAAACTGAAAAAGGGGAAATGAAAATGGAATGTTCCTGGCCGGGCAATAATCAGCTTATGCAATTGTATCACGACAAAGAGTGGTGTGTATCCACCACAGACGACCAATATATATTTGAAATGCTTACATTGGAAGGGGCACAGGCTGGGTTATCTTGGAGTATCGTATTGGCTAAGCGAGAGGAATATCAAAAAGCTTTTCGGAATTTTGATATTAGTTATTGCTCGACA
Source organism: Halobacillus litoralis (assembly GCF_004101865.1). Taxonomy (NCBI): domain Bacteria; kingdom Bacillati; phylum Bacillota; class Bacilli; order Caryophanales; family Bacillaceae; genus Halobacillus; species Halobacillus litoralis. Next base: position 779,520 of record NZ_CP026118.1, on the reverse strand, counting down.
CTAACGGATAAAGATTTGATGAATTTACAAGAACAATATAATGTCATTAAACATTTTGCTAAGCTTCAATCTGTGAGAAGTAACGCACAAGCGATCATAAAGATACAAAAGGAGTTTGAAAGCTTATCATTGTTTTTATGGCGTTATGTCGATTTTAAGCCAATAATCAATCATTGGAATTCAGAAGAGCAAATACCTGCTCAAACACCACTATCAACTCAGATTAGTAAGGATTTGAAAAAAAGAGGATTCAAATTTGTTGGTCCGGTAACAATGTACTCCTTTTTACAAGCTATTGGCATGGTGGATGACCATCTGACAAGCTGTCCGTATCACACTTCAAACAAAGAAAGGAAGATTTAAGCAAATGGATTTTAACATTGCAGTTAATCGTTCGTTACAGATTAGAAAAGTGTACCACCAGCTTGAGAAGAAATATCATGGCTCAGAATGGGAAGTAGACGAAGATGCACTTGCATTTCTTACCGATGCGGCACTTGTTGGAAGGTTAGCGATGGCTCATCAAGAAAGATGGCCATCAGGGACTGATTCAGAAGCGGACTTAGAGCATAAGATCGCTGAATGTTTTTGGTGGCTTATGGTATTGGGAGAGCGAATGGGCATTGACAGTGAACAAGCATTGGAGAAGTTTTTAAAGAAAAAAGAAGAACAATTCTTGGATTTCACATGACCATCAGTCGGCATTTTGAAATCATCTATCTTTTATTGGATAGAAAAGTGGTTACTGCGAAAGAATTGGCCGAGCATTTTGAGGTTTCCACAAGAACGATCTATAGAGATGTGGATGTGTTAAGTGGAGCAGGAATCCCTATCTATGCTAATAAGGGAAGAGGGGGAGGAATTTCTCTATTAGAGGGGTACTCCTTCAATGCATCCATGTTAACGGGTGATGAACAAGAAGACATATTAGTTGGGCTACAAATGTTATCAGTTACTGATTTTCCAAATACTGACCTTATATTAAAGAAAGTGGCTCGGCTGTTTAAAAAAGAAACAGTAAACTGGATCGATGTTGATTTTTCTCCATGGGGAAGTGGAGAAAAGGAGAAACACTTATTTACCTTATTAAGAAACGCAATAATCGAAAAATGTGTCATTCAATTTCGTTATTTTAATTCACAGGGTGAGCAAACTCTACGGGAAGTAGAGCCGCTTCAATTAATATTCAAAAAGAATGCTTGGTATCTTTCTGGATATTGTTTGTGGCGAAAGGATTTTCGTATTTTTAAAATTAGTCGCATGAATCAAGTGTATATTTCAAACGAAACATTCACCTTGAGACCAACAACAGATGTGGTAAAAAATGCTGAAAAACAAGTAGGGGACTCCTCCATACCTATGAGGATTAGAATTGCCTCTCAAGGGGCTTATCGTGTCTATGATGAGTTTGACGATCATATGATTACGAAAAATAAAGATGGCTCGTACACTGTTGTAGCAAATTTTCCCGTTGGCACATGGCTAGATAGTTATCTTTTGTCCTTTGGTACGCTAATTGAAGAGGTTCATCCTGTTTATATACGTGAACGATTGGTAAAAAAGCTTGAGGAACTAAAGCATAATCTTGAAAAAAATAGAAAAACTGATCTATAAAAGGCAAGGGGTGTGAATTCTACTATTAATAAAGGCAAAAATCATTTTTCTCTTAGAAAAGGACTGAAATCTATTCTTGCTTCATGATACATAGGGAATCTTATGTTTAACTAATAAATCATATTAATTTTTATTTCTATTCAATCTTGGGCAAGTGCATGAAGTGACCCGTGCATATTCTACAAAGATTAGTTTGAACTATTTGTTAGCATGAACTTCCAAAGTTTTGACATATATTGAGGTAATTCAGTGATTCATCTTAATATTTCGAAGAGAGATAATTATTGTGTTTTATAAGTAAAAATGTTATCATCTAAAAAAAGTAAAGGGCTGATGATGACCAATGATTAACTAATCTATATTTTACTGAACCATATTAGTTCGAACACTAAAATATAGGATTAGTCTATTCTTTTAAATCAGTCACGACTTTATATATCATTACCTATTGGTATTTCTGGGCTTAATAAAGCTGATCGTCTGACTAATCCTTCCAATTAAACATTGGGAGGATTTTTTATTCCAACGTAGATAAGGAATATACTCGCTGCACATTACCTGTTTTATTATTAGGGAGGGAAAATGATGTCGGATTCTATTGTTACACATGACCTGCTCCGTATAAGTCGTTATATTCCATCAAGCTTATACGGAGTAAACTAGACTTAGATGGATATACCGACTTTGTATAGTAGAAAAGATTATACAAAGGAGGAAATATAAGATGTCTATGGTTCAAGTACAAAACTTATCTTTTTCTTATCCAAGTAGCTTTGATAATATTTTTGAAGATGTGAACTTTCAAATAGATACAGATTGGAAGCTTGGGTTTATTGGTCGAAATGGACGAGGTAAAACCACTTTCTTCAATTTATTATTAGGAAATTATGAGTATAAAGGGAAAATCATTTCTTCTGTGGAATTTAATTATTTCCCTTATCCAGTTTCGGATAAGAGCAAAAACACTCATGAAATTTTAGAAGAAACATGCCCCCAAGCAGAAGAGTGGGAGTTTTTTCGGGAAATTTCTTATTTAGATGTGGATGCCGAGGCTATGTATCGACCATTTGAAACTTTGTCAAACGGTGAGCAAACAAAGGTGTTGCTGGCTGCGCTTTTCTTAAATGAAGGTCAATTTCTATTAATAGATGAGCCAACCAACCATTTAGATACTGAGGGAAGAAAGATAGTTTCAAATTATCTAAGTAAGAAAAAAGGGTTCATTTTAATTTCACATGATAGAGACTTTGTTGATGGATGCGTTGACCACATTTTGTCTATAAACAGAGCAAATATAGAAGTTCAAAGCGGCAATTACTCTTCATGGAAGTTGAATTTTGATCGACAGCAAGGACATGAGGAAGCAACCAATGAAAATTTACAGAAAGATATAAAAAGGTTGCAAAAGTCTTCAAAACGTTCCGCTGGATGGTCTAATCAAGTGGAAGCCTCTAAAAATGGTACAACAAACTCCGGCTCCAAAGTAGACAAAGGATTTGTAGGGCATAAAGCAGCAAAAATGATGAAAAAATCAAAGAGCCTTGAGTCAAGGCAACAAAAAGCCCTTGAAAAGAAGTCAAAACTACTGAAAAATGTGGAGAACACCGAATCATTAAAATTAGAACCATTGGAATTTAAGTCTAATGAATTGGTTCATTTAACAGATGTGGCAGTTATGTATGGTGATGAAATCGTGAATAAACCGATTACTTTTAACATTGAACAAGGGGACCGAGTTGTTCTTGATGGAAAGAATGGTAGTGGAAAAAGTAGTATATTAAAACTGATACTAGGAAAAACGATACAGCATACAGGTTTAGTGAACTTAAGTTCAGGACTTCTTATTTCCTATGTACACCAGGATACCTCTCATTTAAAGGGAAGGTTATCTGACTTTATTGAAGAGCATCAAATTGATGAACCATTATTTAAAGCAATTCTAAGGAAAATGGACTTTGATCGGATTCAATTTGAAAAAGATATATCTCATTATTCTGGTGGACAAAAGAAGAAGTTGCTTATAGCCAAAAGCTTATGCGAAAAAGCTCATTTATATATTTGGGATGAGCCATTAAACTTTATTGATGTTTATTCACGCATGCAGATAGAAGAACTTATTGAAAGTTTTAACCCAACTATGCTTATAGTTGAGCATGACCAGACATTTAAACAAAGAGTTGCAACGAAAATTGTATCTATTTAGAGAATTTTCCCTTATAAAGGCTGTTATCCAAAAGGATAATGGCCTCTTTATGTAGAAAGTTATCATGTTGATTCGCCTCGACCACTATTTGATACATTTATAATAAGAATATATTTCACCCGTCATAAGAAAAGCAAATAGTAGTTGCAGTATAATTACCTCGAAATCATTGCGATTACATTCGATACTCAAATCGCTACTATTATTCAAAACACAATTAATACAAACGTTTTTAGCAGGAGTTATTTACGCACTGACTGCGGTTAGTAAACATGTATTATCTCAAATTCAAGTCTTCCATAAACGGGGCCAACCTTCATGAAAGAATCCACTAACTTATTCCGGAATAGTACGTGGCTAGGAGACTTTCTTCTAGATAGCAAGTTTATTTTTGTCCTTTATGATAAAATCGGCCATAGTTGGTTTGTAAAATAAATACAAACATAATATTAGAATGAGACTCGCCGTTAGGGATGATTTTGCTACCCCATACATTTTTAAAGTGATAGCAGAATTGATTGGATTGCTTTGAACGCACAAAGTGATATTGGTAAAAAGTAAAATAAGGAGGTTCAATCACAATGTAAACACACCCTTTTTTCATCGATTACAAAAACGATAAAAAGGGGTAGTAAAAAATGAAGTCTTCATCCTTTCGGTTTTTATGGATTGGACAAACAATGGCCAATCTCGGTGATGTTTTTTATATCGTCGCCCTGATCTCTATTATGTACACAGTTTCACAGTCAGCTTTTTACTTAGCTTTGCTCCCATTCATTAATACATTCGGACGGTTTATCAGTGGGTATCTATCACCATTGTTGTTTAATAAATACCCATTAAAAACACTTTTATCTGGATCACAAATTAGTAAAACCTTTTTCTTGTTTATTATAGCGTCTTTGACCACAGTACAGTCTAAGGGTTCCATAATGATTATCCTTTTAATTATTTTCACAATCGCCTTCCTCGATGGATGGGCAGCACCTGCTAGCAGAGCGATGCTTCCCAGGTTAGTGAATAAGGAGGAAATTGTAAAAGCGAATAGTTTCTTCTCAGTTATATCACAAATCATTCAGCTTGGTGGATGGGCTTTAGGGGGCATACTAGTGGCCTGGATCGGTGGTCAGACCGTCATATGGCTAACGTTTATTTTGTTTATTATATCCTCTGGCTTGATGACGCTGATTCAAGATTCAACAGAGTTTCATCTTCCAAAGGAAAAGCATCCGATCGGGACAGTTTTAAAAGAAGGTTGGAAAATCATTTGGCGCACACCTGTTTTCAGAAAAATACATGTGGTGATCTTTATTGAATCCATAGCGAATGTGGTATGGATTGCCGCCATCATTTATGTTTTTGTTTCTGAGGTTCTTCAGAAAGGGGAAGCATGGTGGGGCTATATCAATACAACTTTCTTTATAGGCCTTCTCATTGGTGGTTTGTTTTGCGCAAAGTACTCCTCAATCATCGAGAAGAACTTGAAAAAATTGATGATATTTACTTCGTTCAGTGTAAGCGCCGTGACTTTACTTTTTGGTTATAATAGTATCGCCTGGATGTCCTTACTTTTATCTGTACTATATGGCATAGTTGAGCAAATTAAGTCCATAACCATGGAAACTTATCTTCAAAAAGAGGCATCTTCCAATGACTTGCCAAAAATTTATGGAGCCCAAGGAGCATTGACTTCATTAACGTTTGGTTTTGCTTCTTTATTGCTAGGTGGAATGGCAGACGTTTTTGGTGTCCAGTATGTTTTTCTATTTGCGGGAACCTTATTAGCGGTAGCTGCTGTTTATAGTTTTATTTCAAGAGGAAGTTTTCCAGAAAAGTACACGAATGATTATGAAGTTTAAGGTAATTTCAAGGAAGGACTGTACTATTGTGCAGTCTTTCTGATTATTTAATATAAGTTGAAAAGCTAAAATGAATCTATTTTTAGGAAACAACCATGTTAAAACTTAAACTTTTGTTGCAATTTTCATGAAAATATCAGGGATAACATTGGGGGGGAGAACCTATGAAATTGGTATTATTATTCGGCCCGCAAGCTGTTGGAAAGATGACTGTGGGTCAAGAATTAGAGAAAGCTACGGAATTAAAATTATTTCACAACCATATGAGTATTGAATTCCTACAACCATACTTTGGTTTCACCCCTGAAATGTGGGATTTATCTAACCTGTTGAGGAAGGAATTTTTTGAAGCCTATTCTAAAACGGATAATTATGGTTTGATATTCACTTTTGTCTGGGCGTTCAATCAAAAGGAAGACTGGAATTTAGTTGAAGCGGTTGTTGATACATTTGAATCCAATGGTGGAGAGGTTTATTTTGTAGAATTAGAAGCTGATTTGGTAGAGAGATTGAAACGGAATAAAACTCCTAACCGACTAGACCATAAGCCTTCCAAAAGAAATATAGAACAATCTGAACAAAGGTTAGTAGCTTCATTGGACAGCTTGCGTTTAACTTCTAACGAAGGTGAAGTAGTCAGGGATAATTACATAAAAATCAATAATAACCAATTGAAGGCGAATGATGTAGCTTTAAAGGTCAAGAGTGAATTTAAGTTATAAAGCTGTTCAGTTACTTCTTGATGAGTGGATACTAGAGCTGAAATCGATATACGGTGGGGTAAACATAAATTGGGTAGTTGTTGCGATTTTGACTTTTCCAATTGCTTCAATCATAAAAGATTTTATTAAAAGCTGAAAAGACAAGCAATCTATTTTGTCAATTTAAATAAGTTGTTTCATCCTATTAAAAGATTTTAGCTGACAATAAAATACAGGAGGAACGAATGGGTCTATTCAAAATGATTTTTAAATACCTTATAGGCGTCGTAGGTATTATTCTAATTAGTTGTTCACCCGTATTATTCAATAATGACTTCCGGTTGAACGTGTCCAGTTATTTTCAAAGTGTATCGATTGTGATACAAAAATTAGTTACCCCTTCTGAGTGGATCTTTCATCATCGCCTCAACTACCAATATGTAGAAAAACCACTCTTGTCTTACATCATGGATAATTACCTTTATTCTATGACCATTTTATTTTCCGCTTTAATCATAGCCCTGTTTGCAGGGTTGATCTTAGCTTTATCGACATTCGGTTTACCGCGAATCCTAAACCGCACAATACACGCGGGATTGAATAGTTTAGAAGCACTTCCTGATATTCTTTTTATCTTTTCACTCCAAATGTTTGTCGTATGGTTTTATAACTCTTTTGATATATTACTTTTCAGGTTTGCTTACTTGGGGGAAGAAAAACTTTATCTATCACCGGTTTTGTCTCTTTGTATTCTGCCTGCGGTATTATTCTTTCGGACGTTTCTTTTATTACTTGAAGAAGAGTGGGGGAAAGATTATGTGATTCTAGCAAGAAGTAAAGGCTTTGGCAGATCATATATCCTCCTGTGTCATTGTTTAAGGAATATTAAGGTTAACCTAATCATTCAATCTAAGCCAATCCTTTGGTTTACATTATCAAGCTTACTGGTAGTTGAATATTTACATAACATCTATGGGATTGTTCGTTTAATCTTTTTTGATACAAGACCTTTTATCATAACTGTAGCTCTGATCTTGATTTTTACTCCTTTCTACTTTTTGTACTTTTTACTGGACTTGATTTTGAAAAATGATCTTCGAGAGATAAATGAAAAAGCCCGGATAACTATGATGAAAAATGCCAAAGTTTTTGATATAGATAGATGGTCTCTTTTGAAATTAAGTAGAAAATGCTTTTCCTTTTCTTTGAGAGCCGGGCGTGAAGGGCTGTATTTACTTAAAAACCCTAATTTTATTGCGGGTGTGGGGTATATATTAGGTATGTTAATTATTAGTTCAATATATTCATTTATTAACGGCGGCTCTTCTGTTGAAAGTATAGGAATATTTAAGGGGGAAAATGGGAATTATCATGCTCCTCCACACTCTCCGGGCGATGGTGAATTGATATTTGGGTCTAATTTGAATGGATACCCAATAGTGACGATGCTAGTAGTTGGTGCAAAATATACCATTTTGGCTACTTTGCTTATCGCTATGGTGAGGGTTGTGCTTGGATATCTGTTGACGATTCCCTATGTCTTTTGGTTAGGGGAACGTTCAAAAAAAGTGATCAGTGAACTGGCTGATGGAATGCAGTTCTTGCCGTTAACTTTAGTGGCTTATTTGTTGCTAGTAGATGTTGTGATATTTGAAGAGGAGAAGAGAATCCTTGCTGAATCTTTGCTCGTCCCTAATGTGATATTAGAAGTGGTTATATTAACTGTTTTCGCCGTTCCAGTATTATTAAACACATTAGGAAAAGAATCCGACGCGATGTTAAATAGAGAATACGTACAAGCAGCTATGCTTCTTGGAGCAAGTAGAAGTAGAATCTTCTTAACACATATGACATCGCATCTCCTTCCCAAAATGATTCTGCTGCTTGGCCAGCAAATGATCCAAGTTTTGCAAGTCCTGCTTCATTTAGGGGTTCTAAGTATTTTCTTAGGAGGGACGATAAGGGGAAATCGAGAAGGAGCATCTCAATCGCTTTTATTTGAATGGACATCACTGTTTGAGACAATGCGAGTGGGTATTATGACAGAAAGGTATTGGCTGATCCTACCGGTGCTTTCCTTGTATATTCTGTTGATTTTATCTATACAGGCTATAATTAAGAGCCTAATTGATAGTCAACAGCAAAAAATAGGAGTATTTACTAGTCGAAAAATAAAAAGGTTTAACCGGCCGATTCAGGGAGATCAAGCTAACACATGCGAGGACGAAGAATTGTTCACTTTCACTTCTCCTAAGCATTTGTCTTAATTACCTATCGCATCAACGTTAACAAAATTCAATCCACCCCTGGCTTTTATTATATTGGATCCGAGTCTTATAAAAACAGAGGCAATTCTGAAACAAAAGAATTGCCCTTTTCTTATTGTTTTGGGTAGGGATGTGGAGGACTCAAATTATGATAATGCGAAGTCAATTGTGTAGCTTTCGTAGGATAAGATCATGTAGACCCAGAAGCTTTTTCGCTGTGCATGAACTTTGCCAATTTAACTCACTAAACTTTTTTTGAAAAATCTTTGTTGTATGACTAGATGAATAATTGATAATCAGCTTGAAAAATTGCGGAGTGATTCTCACGTACAGATTCAGCCGCTAGGGGAAGTGGCAATTGAATAATGGAGCACTTGCATTTAAACTGATGGAAAAGTGAGTGGAAGTCTTAATCATGAATTTTATGAGGCAGGTGGTCTAATGGAAAATAAAATATGTATTGATCAAATGCTTCCAGAAGATTGGGAGCAAGTGAGACGGATTTATATTGAAGGAATTGATACGGGACATGCAACCTTTGAAAAAGAAATTCCTTCTTGGAAAAGTTGGAATACCGTTCATTCACCAGATTGCCGAATAGTTGCACGTTCAAAAGAGAAAATTTTAGGTTGGGCTGCTATAAGCCCTGTCTCCGAAAGAAATGTCTATGCAGGTGTTGCAGAAGTAAGTGTATATGTTAGTCAATTCAGTATGGGGAAAGGAATAGGAAATTTACTGTTACAGGCTCTTATTAATAAAAGTGAAGAAAATGGATTTTGGACATTACAATCTGGAATATTTCCTGAAAATGTAGCAAGTCTCAAAGTTCATTATAAAAATGGATTTCGAGAAGTTGGACGACGGGAACGAATAGGTAAAATGGATGGTATTTGGCGTGACACTATTTTATTGGAAAGAAGAAGTGAAAATACAGGGATTCATTAATCATTTACATAAAAATTAATAATAACCAATTGATTGCGAATGTAGTAGCTTTAAAGATCATGAGTGAATTTCAGTTATGAAGCTGTTCAGGTGCTTGTTGATTTCACGAGAAGCGTTCGGTGGTGACGCCTGCGGGCTCAGAGCGAGCTTAAAGATCCACTTGGGCAAGGGATCTTCTTGACCAAGTTAGCTGAGGCCGTGCCCGCGGCAAGCATCCACCGACAAGCGATTCGTGAGAAGCAACAACAAACTTTTTAACAGCTCATCTAGAATGAAAATGGTTTTTCAGTAGCCTCGTTTTAAATCAAGAGGGTTGATCGATTCATTTATCCTGATTCATAAATAGAATATTAGTTCAAACCTTTGAGTTGCTTATTTAATTGACTGATTTCCTGTAGAGCTTTTTTATCTTCTAATATATCACGAGGCTTGACTCCTTCCCCCAAAACAAATCCTTGAAAGTTAAGCCCGATAAATTCACAGATATACTTGAATTGCTGGATTAATGGCAGTCCTTTTTTAGTAGGATTGTCTCCTCCTACCGCAATCATGTATGCTTTTTTCTTAGACATCAGCACTTTGAAGTTTGGATATTTTTCATCTCTGACCGTTTGTGACCATCGATCAATAAACGTTTTCATCACACTGGACATGCCATACCAATAGATCGGTGTCGCAAAAATTAATACATCAGCCGCTAACATTGCATCAATGATGGTATTGTAATCATCCTTCACCTCAGAAAAACCTTGCGCTTCATGTCTTTGATCCACAATTTCTTTGATGTAGTAGTCTTTTAGAACTACTCTTTTTGCTGAAATACCTTGTAAAGCATATTCTGTTAATAATTCTGTATTTCCGTCAGCTCTTGTACTTCCATATAATACGGTTATTTTCATACTATATCTCCTCATTGTTTAATTGGGTAATGTTTCACCCTTTTTTGATCGTGGTTAAAGGGTACTCCATTATTGTTGTTCAGTAAAACGGATTATTATGATTGGATCAATCGAAAATTTCGATTTCGAAGATGAACTGCTACATATGCAGCGGCTACCCACTGGCTTGTACTGCTTTATGTAGTTATAAGAGTCTTTTTTGTTAAGGATACGAATGCTTCGAGAGGTGCTGTCATGAATTTATCTTTATGCCAAGCGATTTGGGTATATAAGGAAGAAGTCGAAGCTGTCCAGATAAGAGCTTTCATTCTATCTTCCTTAATATCTTTCTCCACCACCATCTCTGGGAGAATGGCTACGCCTAAGTCGGCAATCACGCATTGTTTTATAGCTTCAACACTGAGAAACTCGAACTTATTAGCTGGAAAAATTTCAGCGTTATTCAATGTGTTTTCTAATATTGTGCGATAGGAGCAGCCTGTTTCGGTCAATAATAGCGTTTCTCCCTCTAAGTCGTTAGGATTCACCACTGAATTCGCAGGGAAGGGGTGATCCATTGAAACTACTAATTTCAGGGGGTCTTCGACAAGTGTGTCAATAGTCAGGAAGGGAATTGGCTTCAGAACATCCATGATAAAAGCGATATCCAATGTTCCATCAAGCAGTTGTTCTTTCGCCTTTTCATTCGAATGGACCGGCTTGAATACTAGTTTGACTTGAGGAAATTGTTCTTTGAAAGCTCTTAAGATCGGAGGGAGGCGATATGTACATTGGCTCTCTTGCGCTCCGATAACCAGCGTACCCGTGGGTTCTTCCAAACCTCTCGTCATCATTTGAGCTTCTTCAGTCAAAGCCAACATTTGGTCCGCATATTTCTTGAACTGGCGGCCGGATTCGGTCAAATACAGGCGTTTTCCTAAGCGTTCAAATAAAGGAGTATCCAATTCTTTTTCCAAGGCTTTGATTTGAGCGGTGACACTTGATTGGGCGAATTTTAATATCTTAGCTGTTTTAGTAAAGTTCAAATTTTCCGCAGCTGTTTTAAATGTTAGCAATTGTTTCGTCTCCATAAGTAACTCCTCTAAATAATTTTCTATCGTTTCTTTCAATAATGTATTCGAAACGTCATTAATAAAGTGTACAGCATATCTCAAAGCCGCAATCTAATATTCTAAGATGTATTGTTTTAACAAGTGTGATAGAAGTTCATGTTTATTGAGCTTGTGATCTTCATTATATTTAGATAGAAAAAATAGAAATCACTGTCCTCCACCGCCCCCATCGCCTGCTGAAGCTGCAGCCGTCGCACCTGTTACTCCTGCTAAGGTCGCTACCTGCTGAGCCTGCATAATGGTTTCGAGCGTTGTGAACAAGCCAGTCTGAAGGTTGTTGGCTTCCTGTAGTTGATGACTCACTAAAATATTTACAGCTATTTTCACATTCATATCATTTTGCCATTTAAATGGTCCTTCCTGGTCTAGTGCCTTCTTGAAGTCTTTGATATCATATACTTTGTTTTCTTCATCACCAAGAAATGCGAGTAAACCTGCTTCAGGGTAAAGCATACTTTTAAAGCGGATATCTGAAGATTTAATGGCGTTAGCTGCGTTTACGGTGCGGTCAATGAGTTCGTCGGCAGTGTGTGCTTCATCTAACGAAAGCATATGACTTAAAAATTGCAGGTGATTACCTTTCCGGAACCCATTTCGATCAAGCGAACGATAGATATGCTCCACTTGGACAATGAGGGTTTCTGTGTCTACCTCTCGTTGTGACAGCAAAACGGCCAGGGGGTAATCATCATGAGATGTAAGAAACGGATGTTCTTTTTTCATTAACTGATGGATTTCAACTGCCCGTTGTACTTTCTCCTTGTATTCTGACTCCCTTGGATCGTTTTGAATCATAGCGACAGCAGCGAGATACGTGTATTGAGAGCGATTGAAGCCGTAATGAATCATGGATTTATAAACTTTCATCATTTCATTAAACGCTTCGAATGGATCCTCAAAACTCGAGTCAAGCATAGCAGCCACTGAGTACCTTAGTGGAGATTTTAAATACGAGAACATACCTGCATCTTTTTTGATTGTTTCACAAAGCTTTAAATAACGATGGATATCCAACTTACGGTCACTAGTTACATAAACCGATGCTACCATCATAACTATCTTTTTATCCGTCCATCTCATCTCTTTTCTCAATTGTTCATATACATCAGTGTAGGTTTCTTTTAATTGAGCAAGTTCCTTCGATAAAGGCATTTCTTGGCCCTCCTTATAAATGGTTGACTGTCTACTTCTTTATACGGATGAAAGGAGAAAACGTTTCTGATTAGATTAACATAACTGTCTAAAATTTTTTCTCACACACGGATGGAATATAGTCAGGGTAGGGGAGAGCAGAACCAGTTAAATACGTTGAAGTTGTGTCTTCAGGAGAAGCGGGTGGTAATATGAGATTGAGTTATTAATTTTCTTTAGGGAGGTATGACTTATCGTTGATATTACTACAGGGTCGATTCCCCCTGAGATAAGAACATTATTATCTTTCGCTACCTCTGAAAAGAATGTTGAGGCAGAATTTGATTTGTATAACGAATCTTCAGTAAGAAAACTGTATGGATATACTATTGAGGGTCACCCTGTAGGCTGTATAGGAGTTGAATTCCTGGGTCCCGATAAGGGGGAAATAAAACATATCGCAGTTCTTCCCCAGCATAGAGGCAGAGGGATAGGAGATAAGATGGTTAATTTCATCAAAGATAAACATTCCTTATCTTTGATTTACGCTGAGACAGATAAAGATGCTGTCTATTTTTATGAGAAAGTTTTCAATGTATTCTATTAACTGAATAATGGTTTGTTCCTGATAATGGACTTTTCATGAAGGGGGAATTTTTCAATTAGAGTGATTAACCTGAAATAGGTCATTAATTAGCAGGGCGGTTCACTGAAAGATGAGTCTCTCTTTTGTGTGGTCGTTAACTTTAAACACATATGATAGGCTAATGGTATTACCAATCATTTCAAATATAAGAGAGCTTTTTATGTATAAGAACCTGGGCATCATCATGGTGATATCCTTACTTTTAGCTGGATGTTCCAATAATGATCCTGTTTCTATAGAGGGAAAAATATTCGAAGTGAATAAAGAGAAAAAGACGTTTGTCGTTCTAGTTGAAAATAATTTAATAGAACAACAAATGGCGGCCGATCAGAAATATGGAGAGGCAATCGAAGCTTTTTCAGTTAACGTCGATAAAGGTATGGAAGTGAAGGGGGAAGTGAATTCATTCAATGGTTTAGAGCAAGGGCAGAAAGTGGCTGTTGAAATTGAAGAGGAGTATGATAGTAAACTCGTTACAAAAGATACTTTGTTTAATAAACATAGTAAGCTCCCTGTCTATGAACCTAAATCCACCACAGTCACGCCTTATTCTAAACAAGACATTGTTCAGGAACTGACAGTAGAAGAAGGATATGGGCTTTATACTTATAATCCCAAGGCTGATGAAGAGGGGAAATATGATGCCACTCCCAGTTCTGTTGCAGCGAATTTTCCTTTTCATGAAATTCAAGTGATCTCTTCTGGTGATGATGTTAAAAATACGAAAGAATTATTGGGATTATATGAAGGTTCACCTACCTATATAATTACTGATGAAAAAGAGGTTGTTTTTAAATCGGACAATAAAAAAGAACTTAATGAATTCATTAAAACCTTAGAGAAACCAAATTGAACTTCTAATCAAAAATTGCATATAGAAGGAGTAGCTATGATTAAAGTAATCAGTTTTTTTATATACATGGCATTAGTGGTCAGTGCTTCAATTCTTGTATTTTTCTCGATAACTTCAATATGGGATACAAATGAACCCGGAAGTATTTTTCTGTTATCTTTTATCTGTTGTCACCTATTATTAAGCAATTTTGGAAAAGTTGGTGAACGCAAAAACTAGGAAAGTCATTTGATCCCTTACGAAACGCTGCAAACGATCTTTTCGCTGCATTTCGGGATAGTAAGATAGGAGCATTCTATGGAAAATTGGTTAATGGAAATTTTGAATGAATACGGGTACATAGGAATTTTACTTCTGATTGCTTTAGAAAATATTTTTCCTCCTATCCCTTCTGAAGTCATCCTGACCTTTGGTGGTTTTATGACGAATTCATCAGACTTGAGTATTGTCGGGGTTGTCATTTCATCTACATTAGGTTCAGTTATCGGGGCGATAGTTTTATACTCTATAGGTTTGCAGTTAGACTTAGAGCGACTGGAAAAAATCGTTGACAGATGGGGGCATGTCTTACGTTTATCAAAATCAGATATACACAAAGCTGATCAATGGTTCGATAAATTTGGTCCATGGACGGTTTTCTTTTGTCGCTTTGTTCCATTAATTCGAAGTCTGATCTCAGTCCCAGCAGGGATGTCTAACATGAATTTCGGTTTATTTCTGCTATTGACCTCTTTAGGAACATTCATCTGGAATATCGTTCTGGTAAACCTAGGTGCATCTGTTGGAGAATCCTGGGAAGACGTAGTACGCTACATGGAAGTGTACTCAAACATTATTTACATACTTCTTATTCTGCTAGTTATTATATCTCTTCTATTATTATATAAAAAAAGGACTAAGTAAGATCAGGCTATGAATGGTGCTATTCTAACAGAAACTGCTAATATGACAGCAGAAATTTCACCTGAGACCTTTAACTGTTTTTCAGTTTCAAAATCCTTGGAGGATGAATTTGATCATCTATTATATAGGACGGGAGAGCATTAGATGTTAAGGAATTTAATGTAATGATCGATAACTATTCCGTTAAAGCTTTTGAGTCAGGAGATAAGCGCTTGCCATCTTTAGTTTGTCTGCATGGGATGACAGGGGACTCTAATAGTTTTTGGGAACTTAAAGAGTATTTAATTGAGGATTTCCACATTATTCTTCTCGATTTGCCGGGACATGGAGGAACTGATCCATTTGAATTAGAAGAAGATTATGGTTTTACAACCCTTGCAAAATGGATTTTCAAAGGAATACATAGTTTAGTAAATGGAACGTTTTATATCATGGGGCACTCCTGGGGTGCTGACCTGGCCCTGCATATTGCAAGAAGTTTCCCTGATAGAGTAGAGGGACTAGTTTTAATAGATGGAGGATTTGTATTTCCGGAAATGGTGGAGGGGTACACAAAGGAAAAAGCTCTCTCTGACTGGAAGGAATATATAGAGGCGAGTAAATACGATTCCTGGGATGAAGTCACCAGGACATACCAGGAATATACGACCAAGCCGTGGAATAAGAAGCTTGATTCTATTATCTCACCAAACTTTATAAAAGCTGAGGACCAATATATCTTGAAAGCACACCGCCAGAGTCTTTTAGCAACCGTTAAAGCATTCTATTCAGGACCATGCTCAACAACATACAAACACGTGGAATGCCCGGTTTTATTATTTCATGCTACCATACCAAAAAAAGATTCCTCACGACAAAAAGGTATTAGAAAAATTAAAAATAAGTTACGAAAGATTAAGGTGATAGGGATAGAAAACACCAAACATAATATTCATTGGGATACTCCAGAGAGGGTAGCAAGTGAGGTTCGGGTGTGGAGGAAGGAAATGAAATGATGAGAGCAGGATATGGGCTTGCTCCTATATTGAAAGGGTTACTTTCCCTGATTCATAAAACATTATTGAGAGTAAGGAGATTAAAATGTTTGTTGGTCGCACATTATTTTTATTAGGGATGGCTTTTGTGTTTTTTAGTACAGTTATAATGATAACGATACCATTTTCGAATAGTGGTGGAGGTTTTGTTACTCCTTTGTTTGCTTTATTAAATGGTTTACTGGCAATGGGAGTGGGAGAATTAGTGATCGATGCAAATCATAGAAAAAGCTTAGAAAAATCAAGTTAGTCGAACTCTCTCCTGAAGGGTTCATAAAGAAAAACCATAGGGATCATTAATGCATAAATTTTTTATTGCATGGGGCAGCAGAAAAACTTTAGGTTCTGAGGTTTTCATAATAGAGTCCATGAAAAAAGCACTGAAAATAGAAAACACCCCCTTCCTGATTAAGTGAAAGGGAGTGCTTAAGTCATTAAGCTGCATCTATATCTTCTTTAGCTTCATTTGCTTTTGATTTCATGCCGATAAAGAATAAGATTCCTAGAATGAGTAAGATTGAGGCGATCACCAACACGTTTGATTGGACAAGGTTGATCAAATTACCGAGGACAATTCCTACTAAACCAAAATCAGCATCTCCGAATGTGGTGCCCTGGAACCCTAGTGAGCCTAAAACCGGCAGCAACAGGGCTGGCAGAAAGCTGATCATGATACCGTTCGCCATGGAGCCGATGACGGCACCTCTCCGACCGCCAGTCGCATTTCCGAACACTCCGGCGGCTGCACCTGTGAAGAAGTGCGGGACAAGTCCCGGAACGATTACTTTCAGTCCTAATAATGGTAAGAAGAGCATGCTCACAAGACCGGCGATGAAGCTGAATAGAAAACCGATGATAACGGCGTTGCTTGCAAATGGGAAGATAGCTGGACAATCAAGGGCCGGCTTGGCATTCGGGACGATTTTATCAGCAATTCCTTTAAAGGCTGGGACGATTTCTCCAAGAAGCATGCGTACACCAGCTAAGATTATATAAACACCAGCAGCGAAAGTAAGACCCTGCATAAAGGCGAAGACCATGAAGTTCTGTCCACCGCTTAATTCTGATTCAACAAAAGACGGTCCGGCTGCGCCTGCAACAACAAAGAACAGGATGACCATGGTCAAGGAGACGGAAACGGATGTGTCTCTGAGAAAGCTGAGTGATTTTGGCACTTTGATTTCCTCTGTCGATTTTGATCCTTTTCCGACAGTCTTACCGACCAGGGATGCTACGAGATAACCAATGGATCCGAAGTGCCCGACGGCAAAGTCATCAGAACCAGTGACTTTTCGTGTGAAAGGCTGAAGCATTGCCGGAGAAAGGACCATTAATGCTCCGAGAATCACCGAGCCGAATATGATCAAGGTTGCACCTGAAAATCCTCCTGTGCTTAAGATTACAGCGATTAAACAAGCCATGAACATGGTATGATGACCGGTTAAAAAGATATATTTAAAAGGGCTGAATCGAGCAAGCAGGATATTGACGATCATGCCGAACAACATGATCATCGCAGTTTCTGTACCGAAGCTTTCCTGGGCAAGCGCGACGATCGCTTCATTGTTCGGGATGACCCCGTCGACAGCGAAGGCTTTGTCAAACATACTGCTGAATTGGCCCAGAGACTGGACGAGTACATTCGCCCCAGCCCCGAGGATTACAAAGCCCATCACCGTTTTAAGGGTTCCAGAAACGACATCTCCTGAATTTTTACGTTGCACAAGCAGCCCGACTAAGGCGAATAGACCGACCAGGATCGCTGGGGTGCCTAAGATATCCTTCATTATTAAATCAATCATAATATCGCTCCTTCGTTTTTAGTGGGCTTACAAATTTTGTTCTAAAGATTCACGGAGCTCATTTTTATCCATCAGGTTTTTCAACTTCACCACGTTTTTTTGGCCATCTTCCAGACTATCGACAATATCTTCTGAACCTAAGAAGATATCCGCCTGTTCCGTCTTGGCGGTGGTTAGATCGGTGTGGGAAACGTCGGCTTCTTTCCCTAGTTCTTTAAGCGCTGCTTTCACGTTCATTTCTACAATCATGCTGCTGCCTAACCCATTACCACATACAACTAATACTTTTTTCATATTGAATTCCTCCTCAAATTTTATACTTCGACAGATTGGTTGATTACTTCAATCACGGTCTTCCGTTCATCCGCTGCGATCAGCCGCTCGACATTATCTTCATTCGATAGCATTTCCGTGAGTTGAGCTAAGGCTTTGAGATGGGTCTGGTTATCTATTGCTGCCAGTACAATCACTAACTGAGCACGGTGTTTTTCTTTTTCTGAAAAATAAACCGGTTCTTTCAATCGTAAGAAACTCATTCCCAGTCGTTCCACCCCTGACTCTGGGCGTGCATGAGGGATGGCGATTCCAGGTGCGATGACCACATAGGGACCTAATTCATCTACGTTATCAATCATCGCCTGCACGTAATCCGTTTGAATCGATTCTTCATCGACCAGGGGCTGGGCGGCTAATTTGATAGCTTCCTGCCAACTGGACACTTGGTCTTCCAATTGGATGGTTTGTTCGGTTAGCAATTCATTGAGCATAGGCTTGTTGATCTCCTTTGTTCCGGGAGTATTTTGTTCAAAGAGGTGAACCAACTCCTGTTTTAATTCATTTTTCTTGTGAATCGTCGCATAGCGTTCGATAATATCCAGCAGGTGATCCGTTGAGTTTTTTTCGGCCGGTTTGGATTCGAATAGGTCATTCATCTTCTGGATGACCTGCTCCTTTTCGATGTTCGTCAGGATGGCAGGAACGTGAATGACAGGTATCTCCTTCGGTTTAATATAATTCGTTGAAAAAATCACATCTGCCTCGTATTCGTTCTTTTGATATTCCCTTATCGATAAGGTGGTGATGACATTCAGTCCTGCAATCAGGTTTTCTAATTGGGTGCGCAGCATATTGGAAGTCCCAATGCCATTTTCACAAATGATGATCGCGTTGAGCTTCGTTTCGACCTGCTTTTTCTCTTTAGTGAGCCAGCCTCCGAAATGTAAGGTGATGTAAGCAATTTCTTCATTAGGAATCGGCTTTCCGACATAAAGCTCAAGGTGCCTCATTACCCGTTTAGTTAAATGGAAAATGTCTGGGTATGTTTCTTGTATGGTGCAAGCTAAGTCATTCGCGATGTGTACACCATACTTAAGCCTGTAATAGGTCGGCTTGATGTGCGAAATCAGGTTTTCCTCAAGCCCATCCTTATCATCAAACACCACACAGGAATACAATTGAAAATCATCAATCATCTGCTGCACGACTTCTTTCAGCCCGGCCAGTTCCTGTTCGGTATAGCGGCTGAAGTCATCGTGTTGAACTTTGGAGCCTAAGAGGTTCATGGTAATGAAACAAACCTCATCTTTCGGGAATGCTACTCCTCTTAAGGCTTCTAGCTTATTCGTAATCAGCAAGGAAGCCTGGTAAGCTTCTGTCTGCTGGAGGACTTCTTTTTCTGCTTGTTGTACTTGGATGTACTTTTGTAACTCGATACGTTTCATTATCATTAAGATCTGTAAGGAAAGAATCTCCATCATTTCATCGGTCAAGGTCAATCCTAGTTCTTTTTCTGCATCCATGAGCAGTTGTCTCACCGAACGCCGCTGATCGGTTTCCTTTAATCGCGTATCGGCTTCTGGCAGGATCATCTTATGAATTTCGTTCCTGACGTTATGCCAGTCTGGCTGTGATAAAATCGTCGCAAGAATATCGGAAAGCATTGTTCTCTTTGCCTCTTCCGAACCATTCAATCGGTATCCTGACTGTTTCTGATAATACAAACTCAAGCCAGCTTTTTTGAATTCTTGTTTGATCGTTTTGATGACCTTGGCGACAGTACCACGGCTCATACTCGTAAGGTCCATGAATTTCTGCATAGAGGAATCTTGCTCTTCTAGTAATATCTTTGCTTTTATCAAGACTTCTCGTTCCTGTTTAGATAATTGATATTGCCAATCTTCATAGCTTTGATCGTGGTAATCCAAGAGCTCTGATTTAGATGAAGGAGGCAAAATCAACCCTTTACCATGCTTGCTTTGAATTGGTTCTAACTCCTGAGTCCTCAGCCAACTATTAATCTGGTCAATATCATAATAGATCGTACGTTGCGAGATTTTCATTTTGGTTACCAGATCTTTCGTTGGTATCGGCTCAGAAGATTGTTGAAGGATGGATAATAAGTGTGCACGTCTTTTATCCAGTACCATGAGGATCCTCCTTATGTTCATTCTTAAGGTGGTAATTTTTGCATAATTATACGTTTGTTAATTCGATGATCATCTTATGAACCTAGTATAAAGGGGATTTGAGTATTATGTAAGGGGTTTCAGTGTGTAGAGTTTGTATAAAGTGATTTTGCAAAATTGAACAGTGGTGGAAAGTTTCAATTAGAAGCAAGTTTTTGATATAGAGGAAAGGAATACCAAAATAAAGACGCGGTAAACCGGTGTGTGAATGAAAGGGCCAGATTTCCTTAGCGTTCGAATAATTATTAAAAGGGAACTTTGCAGACTTTTAGAAAAATATCTATCTTCTACTATAGCCGAAGAAATGGCTCCGAATTAACAAGGCTACTGAAGAACTGCAACTTTCTGAGTTATGCATCAAATCGGCTTCTTTCAATGGACAAGGAAAAAGAGTGATTTTCTTTGTTTTAAAAACAAAGAAAATCACTCTTTTTTAGATGGTCCGCTGTTGATTCCACGATGAGCGTTCGGTGGTGACGCCTGCGGGAACAGCGCGAGCCGAAGATCCACTTGGTCAAGTGATCTTCTTGACCAAGTTAGCTGAGGCCGTGCCCGCGGCAAGCACCTACCGACAAGCGATTTGTGAGAAGCAACAACAAACTTTAACAGCTCCTCTAGATTGAGAAGGATTTTTCAGAGACCACGAATTAACGGAGCCATTTCGTGTTTGTTACATTTAATTGATATACATACCGACCCCAGGACCGAATGGGATGCCTAGAAGTGCGAAGGCAAGCAGCAACACGATCCATACACTTAAGAAGATGACGGCATATGGCAGCATGAGGGCGATCAATGTGCCAAGACCGGCTTTTTTATCGTATTCTTTCATAAATGCAAGTACGATAATGATATACGGGTTCATCGGGGTGATGATGTTCGTGGATGAATCCGCAATACGGTAAGCGGCCTGAATGAATGCCGGGTGATAATCTAATAGATAGAACATTTTCAAGAAAATCGGTGCTTCGAGTGCCCACTGGGCTGAGCCACTGAAAATGAACATGTTCATCACGGCTGTTAAAAGAACGAAGCCAATGACGACAGGGAGGCCGGTCATTTCGATGGATCCCAGGAAGTTCGCACCGCTGACGGCAATCCATGTGCCGATGTTCGTCCAATCGAAGTAAGCGATGAACTGGGCCGCAGCAAAGATCAGGACAATAAAGCCGGACATTTCTTTCATGGCTTCACCCATAAAGCCGGAAATATCACGTGTGGAAGTGATTTTTTTGACGGTAACTCCGTAAGCGACACCGATGGTAATGAAGAATAAAAGAATGATAGGAACAATTCCGCTTAAGAAGGGTGATGGGATCATTCCACCTTCTTCGTTTCGTAATGCTGAACCAGGAATAGCTATTGCAATGATAAGAAGGGCGATAAATCCGAGTGCTGCGAGTACGGCGTTTCTAAAGCCGCGTTTTTCCAATTTTGTACTTGCTTCTAATTCCGAACCGCCTTCTCCTTCGTATTTTCCTAAACGAGGTTCGACGATTTTTTCAGTAATTAATGCACCTGTGATAGAGAGGACGACAACAGAAACAATCATGAAGTACCAGTTGTCGACAGGAGTAACGACGATGTTTGAGTCAAGGCTTTCCATGACTTCAGTAGAGATTCCGGAAAGCAAAGCATCTGTACCTGCTATGATGATGTTGGCTGTAAAACCAGATCCGACACCAGCAAAACCAGCAGCCAGTCCGGCTAGCGGGTGGCGACCGAGTGTATAGAAGACCATTGCGGCGAGTGGAGGAACGATAACGAATGCTGCATCTGAGGCTAAGTTACCTAGGATACCCACGAAAATAACGGCATAGGTAATCAAGGATTTCGGTGCTTTCAAAATTGTGCTCTTAATGGCTGTTTCCAATAACCCGACTTTGTTGGCTAGACCGATACCAAGCATCATTGCCAACACAAGGCCGAGCGGTTTGAAGCCGGTGAAATTTTCGAGCATGGAAGTGAGGATGTACTGCAGTCCTTCTCCGGAAACTAAGCTTTTAATCGGAATTTCTTCTCCAGTACCGGGCTGGGTTGTCGTGACTCCGAAGAGCGAAATGATCCAGGAACCTACGATAGTAAAGACGGCCAGATAAACAAATAGCATAAATGGGTCAGGAAGCTTATTACCTACCTTTTCTACACCATTTAACAGCTTGGAAAATCCTTTGGTTTTATTTTTTGAGCTTTGCTTGCTCATTGTGATCATCCTTTCTATATTTAGGGAAATTTCCTTAATTATTCCGTAAAAGGTATGGAGGGAGAGGAGGAGCTACTCCTCCGTGACGAAGCCGTATACTTTTCTTGGTCTCCCTCGTTCACCGGATTGCTGTTCACCGGCTTGTTCGACGATGCCTACCCGTTCTAATTCAGTTAAAATCCGTCTTCCGTTACGTTCCGTGCTTTTCAGCCAACGGGACAAATCCTGGGATGAAAAGTGTTCGCGGTGGTACAGTTTGGAATATGAAATCAGTTTTGAGATGACGCCTGGACTGAGATTCGCTTCTGTCATTTTGTTTTGCAAAGCATGGCCGATTTCGGTCGTATGGTAACTTAATGTTTTTTGTTGCTGTTTCAGTGAGATAGACTGATCTTCATCTACAATCAGGAGTAGAGGTTCCTGTTCTTCTTTGATGTGTCGGAAACCGATTCTTACATGGTTTTCAGCCTGGGAGACTGTTTCACCAAAACCGATGGATACGCGAGCGGTTAAATTGGTTTGAAGCCGGATGTCTTCAATAAGAGTGAAAAGGTCTGCTTCAGATTCATCACTTAACTCGCCGCGGGTCGTGAAGATGAAAAAGAGGCCATCTCCGAGCTGCATAACGGAGCCGTTTGTTTTTTCGGCAATGGAAAGGAGCTGGCGGCGGACATCGAGTTCTTGATATTTCGTCTTGAACGAGTAGTAATTTTCTTCAGAGTGAGAAGCGTTCATTTCGACACGGCAACCAATGATCGCTACTTGTGAATTACGAAAATGCTTGGATTGGGCTCGTTCTTCTAAAAATTGTATGACCATCTTGATGGACAAATAAGAAGGGGTGACACGGAAAACTGGAATATTTTTCGCTTTCAATTCTTTATAAACGGTCTTGATGGATGTGATGACGACTTCTATCTTCCCCTGTTCATACAACTGACTGTGAAAAGCGGTCAGTTCATCTGTATGCCGTACTTTTTCAAAGGGAAAGTTTTCATATTCCAGAGCATCCAATTGGTAGTACGACAAAATCTTATCGAATTCCTCATTCGCGATCGTATCGATACTCACTTTTCGGTAGACTTGATTAGCCGCAAGCTGAGCTTCTAACAAAATTCCGAAAAAACTGGATCCGTGGAGGGGCGGGTAGGCACACTCTTCTTCTGTGATCAGGTTGTTTTCCATCGCATACGTGTGGTTGAGCACCCCTGAGAAAAACCATTGATCGACCTCATGCCTGTGATCTCTCAAAATGTCTGTTACGTCGGATAACTTTTCATACGTATGTGGGAAGAATGTGATCTGATCGAATTCTTCTGCCACATACATGATTTGTTCTACGGAATCTTTTGGTCCGATGACTCCGATTTTTGTTTTCATTTGTGCTCACTCGTTTCGTGCTCGATATAGGCGGCCAATACATCCGTCCCTTTGTTCAAATCTTCAATGGAAGCATGCTCTTTCGGATGATGGCTGATTCCATCACGGCAAGGGATGAAAATGAGTCCTGATGGCCACCTGGCAGCCATGTTCATAACATCGTGTCCGGCACCACTGTCCATAGAATGGGCACGATACCCGGAGTTCTCCGTCAGTTGCAGAAGTTTTTCCTGAATAGAGGAATCCAGATGAACGGAATCATTGTCGACGAGTGTGTGGACGTGAACAGCAATGTCATTGGAATCATTCATGTTCTCGCAATAGGTGCGGAACTGCTCAGCAAGACCTCTTTTCAGCTCATCATCGACACTGCGGATATCGATCCCCAATTGAACTTCTCCTGGAATGACGTTCATGACGTTAGGAGAGAGGTGAACAGTACTGACCGTTGCTACGACAGGTGTGGATTGAACTTCATTCAGCCTGCGGGCTTGCTCCTCTACATATGTGATCAGAGGGGCGGCTGCGACAAACGCGTCAGCACGATTGTTCATCGGTGTCGTCCCTGTGTGATTGGCCATTCCTTTGACAGTGACTTGCAGCCGGATCGGGCAGGCAACTCCGCGTACGATGCCGATTTCTGCACCATTGTCTTCAATTTGCGTCCCTTGTTCAATATGCAATTCAAGGAAGCTTTCCAAGTCCTCAGTGGTTTTTTCAGCTTGTTCAATTGCCTCCCACGATAGACCATAGGATTCGACGGCTTCTTTAATGGAAATTCCGTCAACATCAACGACACGGGCCAGTTCATCTTTTTCAATCATACCTGCCGTTGCCTTGCTTCCTACTGTAGAAACGCCAAAGCGGGCTGATTCTTCTGATGCAAAACAGACAATGTCGATGTTTTTCTTCGGCTGGAAGCCTGTGTCTTTCAAACGTTTTACAGCTGCTAGCGCTGTCAGTACACCGGCAGCGCCATCATAACCTCCGCCGGCACTGACTGTATCGAGGTGAGAGCCAAGGGCTATCGTCGGTGCGTCTTGTTGATCAGCTTGCCACCTTGCCCAAAGATTACCGGCCACATCCTGAGTTACCTCAAGGTTCAGTTCCTGAGCTACGTTTCGAAATGCATTGTGGGCTTGTTTTTCTTCTTCGGTATAACTGAGCCTGGTAAATCCGTTTTCTTCATCCATATGTTCGGTTACATTCAGTTGTAATAGTTTTTCCTCTAACCATTGCTTCATTAGGAACTTCCTCCTCTTAGAACGTGTGCATAGGCAGCCAGTGCTACTGGTATGACTTCCTCCTCAAAATCGAAGGCAGGGGAGTGGTGATTGGATGGAAGATGCGTGCCGAACAACATGTAAGTCGCCTTTCCGCCATTTGCCTGTACTGCGTTCATCATAAAACTGGCATCCTCTGACCCTGAAACATAGGCGACTGGATCGATGTGGTTCACCCATGCACTTTGTTGACATTGTTCTTGAATCAATGGAATAAGAGCACGGTCACAGGTCATTTTTTCTGTCTCTCCGACAAATTCGATGTCGACCTTGACGTCATACATCGAAGCGGAGGACTGGATGATGCGTTTAGCTTCCTTTTGCATGAATTCATTGATCGCTTTTGTTTGGCCGCGGGTTTCGATTTCTAAATAGCCGGAATCTGCAATGATGTTCCTGCCGTTTCCAGCCACCAGTTTTCCTACATTCACCCTGCTTATGCCTTCGCTGTGCCGGGGAATTGCATGGAGTTGAGTAGCGGTTGTGGCAGCAGCAAGCAATGCGTTACGGCCATCTTCCGGTTTCATGCCTGCATGGGACGACTGGCCGCTGAAGGTCACGTTCCATTTTGCAGAAGCGAGAAATCCTTCCGTGCTGGCGGCAATTGTGCCGACAGGGAGGGAATTGATGCCTATGTGTCCGGAATAAAATTGATCGACGCCTTCTAACCAGCCTTTGTCCACCATCGCCTTGGCTCCTCGGCCGCCTTCTTCTGCCGGTTGAAACAGGAGAGTGAACGTCCCTGTCAGCTGGCTTTGAAAATGGGCGATCAGATGAGCTAGTCCAAGGCCGATGGTCGTGTGTCCATCATGGCCACAGGCGTGCATGATCCCGTTTTGAGTGGACCGGAAGTGATCTGTATGCGGCTTATGTTCGGGTTCGTTTGATTCCAAAATAGGCAGGGCGTCGATGTCGAATCGGAAAGCGAGATGAGGCCCCTCTCTCCCGGTATCCCACTTAGCGACAACACCGGTATGGCTGCCTTGCATCGCATCGATCCAATCTTCGGGTACACCATTTTCTAAAGCTTGTCTTTCTGCTTCTTGGATCTCGTGTTCGAGAGGTACACCATAGCGGGAGTCGCTTTGGACGGCCTCTTTTCCAACATGGATGGTAAATCCAAGCTCTTCTAACTCTTTTGCCACCTTGTAAGTGGTTTGATATTCCAGGAAACCGAGTTCCGGCTGTTGGTGGAGCTCACGACGCCATGTTCGTAACTGTGGTTCCAATTTCTGAATAAAAGAATCGAATGCGTCTATCATCGTTATCCTCCCTGACTGGATAGAGACTTTAATGTATCTATGGCGACTTCTGCCATGAAATGACTACCCATTGGCAAAGCCTTTTCATCTAATTGAAAGCCTGGATCGTGCAGCGGTTTTTGTTCAGCTGCCTGTTCGATTTGTGTTCCGAGCCAGATGAACGCGCCGGGGTAGTCGAGTAAAAAGCGTGAAAAATCTTCTCCGGCGAGGGCTGGTTCTACTTGGGGTGTCGCATTTTCCCCAAAGATACGCTGGGCTGTTTTTCTCGCTTGCTGGGCATAGGCAGGAGTGTTGATGGTAGCAGGATAGCCATCCAAGTACTCAATGTCTACCTCAGCATCGAACGCTTCTGCGGTTTGGTTCAGAATGGTGTGGAAGCGCTTTTTGATCATTTCTTTCACTTCCGGTTTGTAGGTTCGGACTGTCCCTTCGAAGCTGACTTCTTTAGGGATGACGTTGTAACGGTCGCCGCCTTCAATCCTGCCGATCGTAACGACGGCGGAGTTCAATGGGTTGACGTTACGACTTACAATCGTCTGGAGACTTGAAATCATCTGGTTGGTAATAATGATCGCATCGTTTCCTTCATGTGGCATGCTCGCATGGCCGCCTCTTCCGGTGACTTTTACAGTAAAGCGATCAGATGCGCCCATCATCTCTTTGTCACGGATGCCCATTTCCCCGACTGGGAGCCCAGGCCAGACATGCTGTCCGTAGATGACGTCCGGTTTGTATTCATGAAAGACACCATCTTCCATCATCGGTCCAGAACCACCAATGGGGGAGGATTCTTCTGCAGGCTGGAAAACAAGGAGAACGGTTCCTTCGATTTGTTCCTCTATCTTTTTGAGGGCGTAGCCTGTACCAAGTAGCATAGCCGTATGGGCATCATGGCCGCATGCGTGCATTTTCCCTTCCACTTCAGACGAGAAATCATGATCATTCGTTTCCTGGATGGGAAGTGCATCCATGTCAGCTCTTAAGGCAACGGTTTTGCCGGGTTTTCCACCCTTGATGACGCCAAGAACACCAGTGCCGGCAAAACCATGTTCATAGGAGATGCCATATTCCGTCAGCTTCTCTTTCACAAGTTCCGATGTGTTAGTTTCTTCTCCACTCAATTCTGGATATTTATGCAATTGTCGTCGGATTTGATAGATGTCATTTTCGATATCGTTGATGTGTAATTGTAAGGTTTTCAAAAAAGACACCCCCTTTTTTATATTCTGGACATTGTCCTTAAATGTTCCGTTATTTATGTACTATAACAAATGATTTATGAAAATTCACTAGTCTGTCACAAAATTTTCTGACTTTTTCAATAAAATATTCCCGGTAATCGCTATAATATCAACGGTTACGACTTTATAAAAAATTTTCAAAAAAATATTTCATGAGCCGGGTTTTTGATAGTCTGTGAATTTGAAAATAACAGCTTGCTGAAATAAAGAAGAATGAATGTCCGTAATTAATTCGAACGAAACAGAGACGGAAATTTCATTAAACAGAAGAGAGGTTTCGGTACCCGGACGGTTGTCGTTAAGGTGAAACAGGAAAGAATCACCACGATATACTAAACTGGAAAGGGGGGAAGACTGGAAGCTATCGACTTGTTGAACTGATCAGGAAATATGATTTTTTGGAGGGATGTAGGATGAAGGCTGTTATAAGTGACTACAGTAAGGATAAGGACCGATATGTACGGTTAAGTGATGTTCAACCTCCACTACAGAAGGCAAATGAAGTTTTAATTAAAGTAGAGTCTGTTAGTTTGAATTTTGCAGATGTCTCTGCGATTAGAGGAGATTATCACTCCTTGGGCGGGGTCCATTTCATCCCCGGCTTTGACTGTGCAGGGACTGTCATACAAGTAGGTGACGATGTGAAAACATTTTCCATAGGTGACCGTGGGGCTGGATTTCCGAATGGTGGAGGAATGGCTGAATATGTGAGGGTGAATGGTGATCTTGTTTATCGTTTGCCTGATGACGTGGCATTTGACGACGCCGCAGCTATATTAAGTATCGGGATTACAGCTTTTGAATTAGTTCACAAGGTGGCAGAAGTAAAAGAAAATGATAAAGTTTTGGTTCATGCTGCAGCTGGAGGAGTCGGCCTGACATTGATCCAATTGCTTAAACGGAAAAAAGCCGTAATTTATGGGACAGTAGGTAATGAAGAGAAAAGAAAGTTGATCAACAATTATGGAGTTACTCAAGCTATTCCATATCGGACGAGTGATTTTGAGAAGGAGATTATGAGTTTAACGAATGGGACAGGGGTGAATATCGTCTTTGATTCTGTCGGGGGCGAAATATTGGAGAAAAGCTTGAATTGTGTAGCTCCTTATGGAAAGCTCATTACTTATGGTCATGCTTCTGGTCAACCCGGGAAGGTGTTATCGACAGATCTCCATTCAACATCCAGATCGGTTATAGGTTATAGTTCTGGACAGCGCCAACATGACTCTCCAGAAATACTGAGAGCCAGCGCAGAAAAGGTGATACGTTTACTATCAAATAAAGAATTGGACGTTAAGATAAGTCATAAGTTGAGTTTTGAGCATGCCAATGAAGCCTTTCAATTGATGGCTGATCGAAATAATATAGGAAAAATAGTCATTACTATCTGATAAGAACATGTGAACTGAAGGCTGTATCTTCAGATGGACAAGATTTGAAGCATTGAATCGGGATTTCCCGAAACTGAAATTCGGTAGATGGTAATAGATTAATCGAAAGAAGGGTGGGGGACCATGATTAAAGCTGTGATTTTTGATTTAGATGGAACATTATTAAACCGGGATGAATCAGTAAGGAAATTCATCGATGACCAGTATGAACGATTGAATGACTGGCTCCATGCAATCCCGAAAGAAGAGTACATACAAAGGTTCATTAAGCTGGATCATCGTGGTTATGTATGGAAGGACAAAGTTTATAAACAACTGATTCATGAATTTACTATCCTGGGTCTTACTTGGAATGAACTGCTCCAGGACTATTTGGATCACTTCAAAGAAAAATGTGTTCCGTATCCTGATCTCTTGGAAACGCTCGAGAAGCTGAGACAGGAAAATTTTCTTATTGGCATGATTACTAATGGGAAAGGTCAGTTTCAAATGGATAATATCAAGGCTTTGAAAATAGACCGTTACATGGATGCCATTCTAATATCAGAGTGGGAAGGAGTAAAAAAGCCTGATCCAATAATTTTTAAAAGAGCATCGGAAAAGCTCAATGTTTATCCGGAAGAGTGCGTGTTCATAGGGGATCATCCGGAAAAAGACCTGCAGGCAGCCCAAGCAGTTGGAATGAAAGGTATATGGAAAAAGGACCATCATTGGGGCAGAGTGAAAGCGGATTATGTGATTGATGATTTAAAGGAATTACCTAAAATCATCGGACAGTTAAAATAACTTACATATAAGGACTTGGATCAATAGCCGGTCTTCAAGGCTGATTCTTCCATTTACAAGTCATGATGATGTGGTTTTCCTTTAATTCGGCGGTAAGGCTTCCGTCCATTTTATTCATGAGGCTTTTGGCAATTGGTAATCCTAAGCCTGTGCCTTCTCCGGCCCTTGTACGATCCGCTTTATAAAAACGGTCAAACAAGTGGTTTAAGTCTTGCTCACTTAAATGGTTGACAGAGTTACTAATGATCAGATACGCAAAGTGATCCTCTTGTTTCAACTGGATAGATACAGAGCCGGTGGAATGTCTTATGGCGTTTACAATTAAGTTTTCAATCACTCTCTTTACAGCGGATGGATCTGCAGTTATTGACAGGTCCCCATTTGGACTCGTAATGTCAGGCTCCAGGTTTTTTTGATTGAATTCTTCGTAAAATCCTAAGAGTACCTCCGGTGTCAGCACATTCAACTTGACCGTTTCTAATTTCAATGGATAATCGACTTGCTCTATAATAGATAGTTCGAAATAATCCTCGAGGAGCACCTTTAATCTTTTGGCGCTATCTTTGATTATTCCTGTGTACTCCCGTTTTAATTCTGGGGTTATTTCATCGGATTCAAGGAATTGAATATACCCGAGAATCGATGTCATAGGAGTGCGAATATCATGGGAAATGTAGGAAATCGCCTTTTTCAACTCATTTTCTGATGAGCGCTTTTCGGCGTGTGCTTTTTTGGTTGAATCGATTTGCTTATTTATTTCGTTAGTCAACTCTTCCATATCTTTATCATAATAGTGAAGATCTATTTTCTTGGAAGTTACCCCGTTGTTGAGGGCTTTAAGCTGCCGGGAAGCTCTTTTGATTTCCCTTTTCACAAAAAATAGGCGGGTGAGTACCGTTATTAAAATGAGTATGCTTACGATTGTCAGATAGATCATCTTCACCCGCCTCCTTGCTTACTTGATTTCTTTCTTATGGAAAATGAAGCTTCCGATCATTCCGGATACTATAAATGTCAAAATGGGAACGAGGACCAATGTAATCACTTCATTAGTGGCCAGTTGACTGATGTTAACAATATCATAAACTAAATTAAACACAGAATGGCTGATTACGGGTTC
This sequence comes from Halobacillus litoralis, assembly GCF_004101865.1. Taxonomy (NCBI): domain Bacteria; kingdom Bacillati; phylum Bacillota; class Bacilli; order Caryophanales; family Bacillaceae; genus Halobacillus; species Halobacillus litoralis. Next base: position 748,420 of record NZ_CP026118.1, on the reverse strand, counting down.
AAGGAATGGGACTTTTACTGCTAATACTTGCAGGGGCCAGTCAACCAATAGAAACAATAAAAGTAAAAATCCTATCGTCTTTCCACTGTCAGAAAATATCGTCGCGAAAATAGCCATGATCGAGGCAAAGCCAGCTCCATAAAGGGCGATCAATCCAACTGTCTGGAAGTAGAAAGCCATTTCCGGCATGTCGCTGAAACCAAAATACAAAGCACTTGCCCCTGTCATGAAAACAGGGAGGATTAAGGACAGGATAATCGCTCCAACAGAAAATATCATCGCCTTGGCAAAATAAATCCTAACTCTGTTATTCCCTGATGAGGTGATGCTTTTCATCGTCCCGATCGAGTATTCACTTGTAATAAAAAAACCAGCGAGAATACTGGGGATCAGCTTTACGATGTCAGTGTGGACACTAAGGACAACATTCAAGTAGTAGTCACTCACAGTAGGCAGGCCTGCCTGTGCTCCATCAAACTCCAAAAGTGGGAATAGAACAGCCACGGCAATTAAAAAACCACTCAATACGAGGAACGGTCGGTCTTTTGTCAGTTTGAACCATTCAGATTTGATCAGGTTACCCATTGTGGACACCCCCGATCCGTTTAGAAAAGTAAGTTTCTAAATCTTCTCCCGACGGCATGAATTCTTCGATCACGAGCCCTTGGTTCGTCAGCGTCTGAGAAACTTCCCCTGGCACATCCACGAATTCAAACAATTTAATCGAACCGTTTGGCATCACTTCAAAATTCTTCGTTTGTAAATGATTTTCCAGGACAGTAGCCGCTTTGTTCGGGTCATTCACCTTGATATGCAGGTACTGCTGACATTTATCATTCAGTTCTTTCAAGGACATTTGCTCAATCAATTTCCCATTATGAATAATTCCATAATGCGTGGCTAATAAATGAAGTTCACTCAGTATGTGGCTTGAAATGAGAATGGTAATGTCATATTCCTGATTGAGCTTCTTTAGCAGTTCACGGATTTCGACTACTCCCATCGGGTCTAATCCATTGATCGGTTCATCAAGAATCAGGAATTCAGGGTCACCTAATAATGCAATAGCGATCCCTAAACGCTGCTTCATACCTAAGGAAAAGTTTTTGGCTTTCTTCTTTCCTGTGTCCACTAAGCCGACGAGTGTAAGTGTCTTTTCTATACAGTCTTTACCGGGAATTCCTTTTAAAAGACGATGTGCCTCCAAGTTCTCAGAAGCGGTCATATTCGGATATAAGGCTGGCCCCTCGATGATTGTACCGATTCGTTTTCTTGCTTGAATCAGCTCCTGTTCATTGCTCTCCCCGAATAATTCGATTTTGCCATTGGTAGGCTTGGCAAGACCGCAGATCAGCCGGATCAAGGTGGATTTTCCAGCACCATTTTGTCCGATGAAGCCATAAATCTCTCCTCGCTTGATAGTCATGTTCACTTTATCAAGCGCCATCGTATTCTTGTATTTCTTTGAAAGCTGATTCGTTTGAAGTACATATTCATTCATTACGTCTTTTCCTCCCTGTACTTTCTCGTTTGTTATCTTGCACACTTACTACTATAAGGAGGAAAACATAAGAAAGGCTTAAGATAATCCTTAAGAAAACCTTAAGTTTTAAGTTTATAGCCCATGCCCCAGATCGTTTCAATATACTCTTCCTCTGGGTCGGCCGTTAAAAGTTTACTTCTCAGATTACTCATATGGACGTTGATCGTATTATCATCACCATGGAAATTTTCATTCCAAACACTCTCGAATAAATTAGCTTTTGTGTACACTTTTTTAGGCGAAGAAATGAGAAGGGATAAAATTTCATATTCCCGTGCTGTTAACTTTAATTCCTTCCCCTTTACTGTGACACTCTTCAGTTCAGCGTCCAGGACAAGGTTTTTGTGATGATACTGATTGGATCCCTGTACTTCCATCCTTTGAAACCTTCTTAAACACGAATCAATTCTGGCAGAAACCTCATCCACATCAAAAGGTTTTGTAATATAGTCATCCGCTCCCGCTCTCAGTGTGTCGACCTTTGTTTGGGTCTCCTGTTTGGCTGAAATTATGATAACGGGGACATGGACCTCTTGATTCAATTTCGTTAAAATTTCTTCCCCGGGTAATCCAGGCAGCATGAGATCCAGCAGAACCAGATCCCATTGTTGATTCTCTAAGTAAATGGCAGCCTCTGTACCTGAATAGGCTGGCTTTGGATGATAACCGTTCTTTTTGATGACATTACATAGTAACCGGTTAATATCATTATCGTCTTCAATGACTAAAACATTTATTGTCTGATTCATAACTTTCATCCTCACCGTTTTATAGCGTAGATTTCCTTTAATATCTTCAGAGACTTAAAAAAACATGAATAGTCTTTATTATAATCCAACAATCGGTTAGGTAAAAATGGTCCATACCTGGGTTCCCCTAAGGAAAGTTTATGAATAGCAGTGCAAATAGACGTGAAAGGAAATCTTCGGAAAATGCCGATAAATTTCGGATGCAATCAATTGTCGAAGTTTAACTAATGGTGAGACCAGTTATGATAGGGTTCAAATAAACATTGACCACTTTGGTCATTCTTTGTTATTATAAAATTGACCGAAGTGGTCATTTCACGTAAGAGGGGTGTCTTACAATTAATGCTAAATTTTATAATTTGAAAATCGATAAACAAGAGCGAATAATCAATGCCGCAATGAAAGAATTTGTGAAAAGCGGTTTTGATAAAGCCTCAACAAATGAAATAGTCAAAGAGGCTGAAATATCAAAGGGTTCCTTATTCAATTATTTTATGAATAAAAAGGATTTGTATCTTTTTTTAATTGAAAGTTCAGTTAAGATCGTTGAGCAAATTTATGATGACATAGACTTTAATGAACAGGACCTTTTTAAAAGGATTGGTCAGATTGGGTTGATTAAATTAAAGATTCAAAAAAGATATCCTCTGGTATTTGATTTTCTGAAATCACTGGGGGATGAAACTGCGGCAGAAGTAAAATCCGATATCGATCAAATGAAGGGCAATATATTGGAGGATGGCTTGAAAAGAATCTATCAGAATATCGATTGGTCAAAATTCCGAGATGATATTGACCCTGAGAAGGCGATCCATATCCTTAACTGGTCTATGGTCGGATTTGCAGAAACGCAACTTGAAAAATTGGATTCTTTTGAAAATGTCGGCGTCCACATACTTGACGAATGGAACAGCTATGCAGAAATTCTCAAGCATAGTTTCTATAAACAGGGGGAGGAATGAACATGAGCTTATTAAAAGTGACGGATTTAACAAAGAAGTTCGGCAAGTTTACAGCATTGGATAGAATTAATCTTGAGGTCGATAAAGGAGAAATTGTAGGGTTTATCGGTCCGAATGGTGCAGGTAAATCGACTGCGATTCGCATATTATTAGGCATATTGAAAGCGACAGATGGAGACGTGAAGATTTTTGACAAGGATGCCTGGCGTGATGCTGTGGCCATTCACAAAAGTATTGCCTATGTCCCTGGTGATGTGAATCTATGGCCGAACTTGACTGGGGGAGAGGTCATTGATTTATTTGTGAAATTGAATGGGACAGTAAATAACGCAAAACGTGAGGAATTAATAAAGAAATTTGATTTAGACCCTTCTAAAAAGTGTCGAACCTATTCCAAAGGAAACAGGCAGAAGGTTGCTTTGGTTGCTGCCTTTTCATCTGAGGCAGACCTTTATATCCTGGACGAACCGACTTCAGGACTCGATCCTCTTATGGAAAAAGTGTTTCAGGAATGTGTGATGGAATTGAAGAGCCAAGGAAAAAGTGTCTTGCTTTCCAGTCACATTTTATCCGAGGTAGAAAAACTTTGCGACAGGGTGAGTATTATACGGCAGGGGAAAATAATCGAATCGGGTTCATTAAGCGAACTGCGCCACCTGACAAGGACGCAAATGCTCGTCGACACTAAACAGCCGATTACAGGGTTGAATGAGTTGGAAGGCATGCATGAGATCGAAGAAGGGGAACATGGGGTTTCATTTCAAGTGGAGACCGCGCAAATCGATCCGGTTATCAAACATATCAGTCAATTCGGTATCATCAAAATTGAGAGTGCTCCGCCAACCTTAGAGGATTTATTCATGCGTCATTATGAAGGGAAGGAGACAGAAGGGGGAGAAGTACACTGATGGCAGGGAAATTAATGGCTAAAACGGCGTACCTTTCAAAATTCATTCTTCGTCTTGATCGCATCCGGATTCCGATTTGGATCATTGCCCTTACTTTTTTTACGCTCATTGTACCAATGTCTTTTGTAGATCTTTATGGTTCCCAACAGGAAAGGGAGGCAATGGCCCAAACGATGGCAAATCCAGCTATGACCGCCATGACTGGGCCAGCTGATCTTGCAAACTATACGCTTGGTGTCATGACCGCACATCAGATGCTGCTCATCACAGCTGCGGTGGTCGGGTTGATGAGTATTCTCCTGGTGACTCGCCACACACGTGCCGCTGAAGAAGATGGACGCTTGGAAATGATTCGTTCCTTACCAACAGGAAGGCTTTCCTATTTGAATTCTGTTCTGATTGTCATATCAGGGGCTTGCGCGGGGTTAGCATTGCTCAATGGCTTCGGACTTTACGCGCTCGGGATAGAGAGTATGGATTTGGAAGGTTCCTTATTGTATGGGGCAGCCCTAGGCGCCACGGGCTTGTTTTTTGCGGGAGTAACAGCTGTATTTGGTCAGCTTTCAGACAGTTCACGCGGTACGGTCGGTTATTCGATTGCCTTCCTGCTTATCGCTTATCTTTTCCGTGCAGTCACCGATGTCAGCAATGAGGCTTTATCGTGGATTTCACCGCTTGCCTGGGTGACTAAAGCACAAGTTTACGATACGAATAATTGGTGGCCGGTCCTTTTAATGGTGTTTGTTTCGGTGGTCCTGTATGGTGTGGCGAATTACCTGAATGTAATCAGGGACTTGGATCGCGGCTTTTTGCCATCCAAACCTGGTAAAAGATATGCTTCCCGCTTTTTGCAGAGTCCCATCGGTCTTGCTTTAAGGTTACAACGGACCGGAGTCATCTCATGGGCTGTGGGGATGCTTGTATTAGGAGCTTCTTATGGCGCTGTGTTAGGAGATCTTGAGTCGTTTTTCTCCAGTAATGAAACAATGAAACAGCTGCTTAAGCCGGCGGAAGGGGTGACATTGGTTGAACAGTTCATTCCGATGCTGATGATTGTCATTTCACTGCTTGCCACTGTCCCTCCTGTCATGGCAGTGAATAAACTGCGCGCTGAGGAGAAAAAGGAACAAATCGTTCATTTGTTAAGTAGAAATGTTTCCCGGAATAAGCTGTTAGGCAGCTACCTGCTGATTTCGATTGGCAATGGATTCGTCATGCTCATGCTTGCAGCGCTTGGGTTATGGTCAGCGGGGACGGCAGTAGTTGATGGCGGATTATCGTTTCAAATGATTTTTGGGGCGGCCTTGTCTTATTATCCCGCCATGCTCGTCATGATCAGTATAGCCGTATTGCTGATTGGTTGTTTGCCGAATTTGACGGGCTTTATTTGGCTCTATGTTCTTTATTCCTTTTTGGTATTGTATTTAGGAGGATTATTTCAGTTTTCCGATTGGGTCGGCAATCTCTCACCTTTTGGCCACGTGCCGCAAATACCGATTGAAGATTATTCATTCATGGCACTCGCTGGATTGAGCTTGTTTGCGGTCTTACTGACAATAGCAGGTTTTATAGGCTTCAATAAACGCGATATAAAGATTTGATGAACTGGACATTAACTGACTGACGAAGAAATTCATAGAGCATCGATGAAAAAGTATTCACTCGATGCAAAGTAACTGAAGAACACAACTTTTGAGGTATGCATCTTATAAAGAAGCCGAGTTGGACGATTTTATCGTTCATTTCGGCTTCTTTTATAGTTTTGATGGGACATTAGGGCTCCTAATCTTCCATGGTATTAGTGCTAGTTTGCTATTGACGGTGAAGATCGCTAACGCGTACATGCAGAGTGGTTTTCTTTCATAAGTCATAGAATATTACTCTTTTTAGATGTGCCACTGTTGATTCCACGATGAGCGGTCGGTGGTGACGCCTGCGGGAACAGCGCGAGCCGAAGATCCACTTGGTCAAGTGATCTTCTTGACCAAGTTAGCTGAGGCCGTGCCCGCGGCAAGCATCCACCGACAAGCGATTCGTGAGAAGCAACACCAAACTTTAACAGCTTCTCTAGATTGAAAAGGATTTTTCAGTTTCCTCACTCGTTGCTATTCCTTTTTTAGATATTTGACATGGTTTCAGTTTTGGGAAATGGAAACTATTTTACCTAAAATTTGGTACTTATGATAAACTCAGGTTATCAAAGATGTCCTATTAAAATAGAATAATCGTCGTAGTAGGTTAGCCGAGAATGAAAGTTGAGAAGGAGACAGGAAATGGAGCTGCATACAGAGAGACTGAAACTAACCCCTTGTACGAATGAGTCATTAATGACCTATTCCACAAATGGATACGAACCTGGACCTCATATTGAAATGTATCTTGAAGAATTGAAAAAAGAAGCATCTGTTTTTGGTTGGGGAGTCTGGCTTATTGTTGATAAACAAACGAATGAAATTATCGGTGATATGGGCTTTAAAGGTAAGCCTGATGAAGAAAAATCGGTTGAAGTGGGCTATGGTATCGAATCTGCACAACAAAATAAAGGTTATGCGACAGAAGCATTGAAATCTATCATTGGATGGGCATTCAACACGGGTTCGGTAAATAAAATAATGGCTGAATGTCTTGAGGATAATGCACCTTCAATAAGGGTGTTAGAGAAAGTGAATATGATAAAAATACATAAAGATGAAGGTATGCTTTATTGGCAATTATATAAATGATTGTCTAAAGTACTTTGTTAAGTGAGTTAGTCAAAAATACGAAGAGGCTGGGAGAAAACGATAACTGCGACTGGAAAAGACGATGAGGAGGTTGAGGCTGTGCCTGCGTAAAGCGAAGTATGTTGACGTAGCGGCGTATGCATTTATTGCTTCATAAAGGAAACCCGAACGTTTTTTTGTTCGGGTTTTCTAGTGGGAAATTTTTTTATCCCAGGCACTTTGCTGCTTTTTGAAAGAAAGCGATTGAAGCTTGAAACGAAATTGTTCGTTGAACGTATGTAAAGTGAGGAGTGATAACATGAAACAGAAATGTTTTGGTATTGGAGTTGTAGTGACCCTCACTTCCTTTATTTATGGATTTTCAACAAATGAATGGGAAACAACTGTGAAAATAATAGCGATCAGTGCTGTCGTCCCGTTATTGATTACGGGCCTTTTAACGGGGGCTTTCGTGAGTGGGGATCGGAATAGGGCAAATAATCATACAGAAGTTAAGGAAGATAGGGAGCTTAAGAGCAAATGGATCAAGGGATTTTTATTGATTAGTGCTCCAAATGCAGTTTCCATGATTATTTTGATGATTACAGCAATGATCAATAGTTAATTTCATTTTGTGAGACGTCATGATCACGCTGATAGGGAGGGATAAGGTGAAGAAGTTTTTATTTGGTATCGTGCTAATTTTAACAGGGTGTTCAGTAGATGGTCAGGATATGATTCTAGAGAAGCATTGAGGTGGATTTTATCGAATGAAAAGAGGTCAACCCTTTCACAGGCTGACCTTTTCTCCTCTTATTTTCCTTCAATATAAGCGTACTTGTAAGTGTAATCCGGCCCCATCGGATTCGCTGTTACATTTTTAATGTAGGGTTTCCATAACTGGGCTTTTGCACGTTGATAAAGCGGTGCAATGACTGCGTCTTCCTGAATGAGTAATTTCTCTGCTTCGAGGAAAGTTTCAAAGCGCTCCCCAGGTTTTTGCGCCAATTCCGTGCCTGCTTTTTTGATTAAGCTGTCATATTTTTCACTGGAGTAACCGGTTTTGTTGTTTCCACCATCTGTAACCCAGAGGTTCAAGAATGTATTCGGGTCAATGTAGTCTGGTCCCCAACCGTAGTTTTCAATGTCATAGTCCATGTTGCTGTCCCGCTCCAAGCGTACTTTGAAAGGTACACTCTCTACCTTGATCGATAGTCCTTCAAGTTGCTCAAGCTGGTCCTTGATGAAAGCATCCAGATTCTGGGCTACTTCAGTATCGCCACCTAAGTAGCGGAGCTCTGCTGTTTCGATTCCCAGTTCTTCCTTCGCTTTCTTCCAATGCTCTTGAGCTTTCGCTACACTATCTGTGACAAGACTGCCATTGATGTCACGGAAGTCCTCTCCTGTTTCCGGGTGATTGACGAAGTTCGCTGGCATATATCCACCAGCCGGAATGGATCCGTTATTCAGGATGACATCGACCATGCTTTGGCGGTCGACGACCATCTGGATGGCTTTACGTGCATGAAGGTTAGAGAGGATTTCGTTTTCCTGGTTCATTTTCAGGAAGAAAACGGTCGGTTCTTCTTCTGTTTTAAATTCCTCATTGGTCCGGTACTTGTCGACGAATTCGGAGGAAAGGTTCGTCACATCCACTTCGTTCGTCTCGTATAGATTCACAGCTGATGCTGTATCTTTGACGACATTCACAGTAATCTTTTCAAGCTTCACCTTGTCTGCATCCCAATAATCGTCATTCTTTTCAACTGTCCATCCTTCACCATGGTCCCATTCAGTCATAATGAAGGGTCCGTTAGAGAGAAGAGCATCTGCTTCCATAGCGTACTTTTCGCCTTTTTCTTCAACGAACTTTTGATTCATCGGTAAAAACGTTCCAAAGGCCGTCATTGACTGGAAATATGGCGTAGGTCTTTCGAGTGTCACTTCAAAAGTAAAATCATCGACTGCTTTAACACCAAGGGCGTCCAACTCTTTTTCCCCTTGAGAGACGGCTTCAGCATTTTTTATGACGCCATTCATCATGTAAGGCCCATATTCTGAGCCGGTATCAGGATCGATTGTGCGCTGCCATGCATATACAAAGTCGTGGGCAGTCACAGGGTCTCCATTGGACCATACAGCATCTTCGCGTAATTGGAACGTCCAAACAAGACCATCTTCACTTACCTTATGGTCTTTGGCAATTCCCGGCTCTGTCTTTCCATCTTTTCCAAGGCGGTATAGTCCATCTTTCGTAGAGCCTAACCATTGTGAAGCTATCGCATCGATCGTCAGAGAAGAGTCCATCGTAGGGATTTCTGCACCTTCTGTCAGATGGAGTTCTTGTTTACTCGAGCTGTCGGCTGAGGAAGATTCTTCTTCTTCCTTGGTGGTTTCTTCAGCTCCTGAACAAGCTGCCAAAAGCATACTCATCAAAAGAGTGAAACTTAGTAGATACCATTTTGTTTTCTTCATATGTAACGTACCTCCCGGATTTCTATGTGTTCTTTTCAAAAAAAGCTGATGTTCTACATACCTCCTATTTTTTAGTTCAATGAGAAACTAGCACAGGCTTATGTACTTATCCCCCTTTTCGTTCCATAATCTATGTATTTTATAAAAGTTGTAAAATTCCTGCCATTAGAAGGTTGGGATATGAGAGGTGGTTATATACCTCTAAGGGCCTTTATTCAGGTTGAACTTTCCCAAGCTTTGAAAAGAGGATTCGAATTGCAGGAGGAGTAAATTGAGATTAGATTGTTTAAAGATTTTTAAAATAGGAAAGGTGCGAGGAGGAAAAGGATGAAACTGGCATTGTTTGAAAGGAAAGTGGCTGAATGGGCACATAACCATGCAGAAGAACTGGGACTTTTGAGAAAAGTGGTAACGGCGGAATATATATGGAATCCCGGGGGCTTTGTGAATCAGTCATATAAAATCACCGATGGAAAGAGATGGCGGCATATAAAGCTCGCTCGGAAAGAGAATGTCCCTGCTCTGAAACAGTGGATGCAGGTGAATTCTTTATTGATGAGTGACTTTAAAGCACCGACGCTTATCTGTGAGATAAAAGAAGAACTGGTTCCAGGTTATCCTTATGGGCTCGTTTTTGAATATTTTGAGGGAAAGCCGTTAAGTGGGAATGATCAAGTTACTGAGTCCGTTTTACATAAGCTGCAGCAATTACATAGCAGCAGTAAAATGAAAGAGCACTTAACCAGGATGGAGCCTATTACATATGCGGATGCATTTACGAAGGAATATATAACACGTTTTCAAGCGGATCTATCTATTATCGAATCAGAGAAAGACCTGCTATCATTTGTAGATGAAGAAACCCTCCATTTTTTCCATCAGGAGGTGGATGATCTGCAGGAAAGGGTCTGTGAAGATGAGGCTTTCCGGGGGCTGGCTTCGGACGTCGTTCATAATGATATGAACTGGCATAATGTGTTGGTGGACGATGCGGGTGGCTACCGGATCATTGATTGGGACGATCTTACTTCATCGGGTGATGCAGCCATGGATTACTCTGTGTTCCTGTGGCCGTTCTATCAAACGGCTGGCTGGGATTTTTGGAGGGAGAAAGTAGAAGGTTTAGCCGGGGAGGAAATCCTGGATCGAATGCATTATTACTTCAAAGCCAAGTTGCTGGATGAAGTGATCGACGTGCTTGCTGATTATATTGAAGCAGAAGAACTGCCAGAAATCAAAAACTTCACACAGGAAAAAGCCATGATGACCCATTTGGAAGCACTAACTAAATATAAAGCATTATATAACGGGAAATGAGCATGTTTCCTATTCTTTCTACATAACCTACTACAAATAGCATGTATAGTAGGGAGTGAAAGAATGGCTTTCACATACGGTAAAGGTGAGTTGATCGAGGATTTGCAGGAGGTCTTCGCGAAGCATAATGTGCAGTCCATCCAGGTGAAAGAGCCAGGAACATTGTTTTTCATAGAAGAGGACGGTTCACTGACGATCGGCACGAAGGCATCGATTTATTCTTTTGAGCGCCACCCGGATGAGAAGGGCGGGGTCAAGTTCAAAGTGATCAATGGAGGCAGTACTAAGAAGTGAAGCACAAGAAAAGGTCCTGAGCGGATATCCGGCTCAGGACCTTTTGATTCTTGCTCGCTTTTTAGTTGGACTTCTTCCAGTATGCTGCTTCTTTACTGGAGCGAAGTGGCGGGAAGGTATCACCATTACTTAATTCAATATGTTTTTCATCTTCTGTTACGTTATCCTTTTTTCGACCATCAACTAAACCATCAAATGCATATGTTCCAGCTTGCGGAGCCTGTTCGCCTGTCTTGTAACGGTCTGCCATCGTTGAAAACATCCTTTCATTGATTTATTAGTTGTGCGCACATAAGCTATATTGCCGTAATTCATCCTAATAAAACCTAATTATGGAAAATAGTTCTTAAGGCCTTCATCCATTTTCTATGATAAATAAAATCAGGAAGAAGAGCCCGTTCACTTGAAGGATTTTGCTAAAGTGTAAAGGTATGAAACGTGGCCCATATAGACGGGTGATCAATAAAACGAACAAGGCAAGCGCGTACCAACCTTCCTGGTGGATGAGAGTGTAAGAGAAATTCTCATTCATAAATGGATAGAAAAGATGCGTTCCATTGCCAAGAAAATCGACTGCGATTCCTGCTATGGATAGGATTGTCATGAAAGCCCACCATAGTTTCTGAAAAGAAGTGATCATATATTTTTCAATAAAGAAGGCTATACCGAGTGCCAATATTGGGACGAAAAGCAGACTGTGGAACAAAAGAATGCCGAACAGTTTCGGAATATCGATCACCAGCACGACGGCGGCTCCGAGTAACATGATATTTCTTCGCTGCAGCTGGGAGAGGGACTCGTTTTCAAAGAATAGATTCATGATGAGAGCCCCTGCCAGGACGTGTACAAGTGTCGATGGAATATGACTGATGAGAATATCGAGCACAGCGATTTCCCTTCTTTCTGTAAGTATTCTTCTTTGTTGGTTCCACATGGAGAGGGAAGAATAAACGTCCAGGATGATAAGGAAACCTTTATTGTTGACAATATCCATCATCCCTTATATATTTATCTACATAAAAAGTATGCATAGCAACTAAATGGTGCAGTGAAAGAGATGATTTACGTTTCCATTATTTAGTTGCTATAACAACTTATTCATACAAATGGAGGTTCTCAACATGACGAAAGTATTATTCATAAAAGCGAACTCCAGACCTATTGAGCAGTCTGTGAGTGTCAAGCTTTATTATAAGTTCTTAGAAAACTACAAGGAGTCCCACCCGGATCACCAAATCGAGGAGCTTGATTTGTTCGAAGAAAACCTCGGTTATTATGATACGAATAAGATCAATGGAATGTTCAAGCTGTCTAGAGATATCGAGCTTACCGACGATGAGAAAACAGCGACTAGAACAGTCAATCATTATTTGAATCAATTTTTAGAAGCGGATAAAGTCGTATTTGCTTTCCCACTATGGAACTTCACAATTCCTGCCGTGCTTCACACGTATTTTGATTATTTAGCACAAGCAGGGAAGACTTTCCGTTACACGGAAGAAGGTCCAGTAGGGATGCTGCCGGATAAAAAGGTAGCTCTTCTGAATGCACGTGGAGGTGTTTATTCGGAGGGACCAGCAAAATCGGCGGAAATGGCCGTGAATTATGTGGAAAATATTCTGCATTTCTGGGGAGTCGAAGATATTACCACATTGGTAGTGGAAGGTCACAACCAATATCCTCATAAAGCAGAAGGTATTGTAGAAGAAGGTTTGGAAAAGGCAGCTGCGACTGCTGTTTCCTTCTAAAATAAAAGTAAGCTGGAAAAGCATCCTTCGTTGTAGAGGCTGCTAAAAAACCTCTTCTGAATAGAGTGATTTTCTTGTATCGAAAAGAAGCCGAGTTGGACGATTTGATCGTCCAACTCGGCTTCTTTATTTGATGCATAACTCAAAAAGTGTTGCTGCGTATTGAGTGTAATTGGAAAAATATGGTTCACTTGAGGAAAAGATCACAACCGCTCGTCGCGTTCTTCGTCTGGGATGAGCGGGCATGTAGGGCAGCATTTCGTTTTATCTCCGCCATGAAGCATATATTTCATACAACAGTGCCGCCGCACATACGTCTCTTTTCCATTATCTGCAGTATAATAACGGAAGTTGAATAGCAAAGGGTTTCGTCGGTTTTTCTCGAAAAGGTCATTTGATGTGAACCAACGGAATACTTGTTCGATGTGTTCTTTTATTTCCGGGCGTTCTTTTACCAGTGCACATTTTCTTTGGTGAAGGTTATGGGAAACAATCGACCGCATATGCGCTGGTTTACATTTGGCAACTTGGGCAATTGTTTGGAACAATGGTTGTAAGTTCTCTACAATGAAGGTGTGGACCAAATTCTTAACCTGTTCCTCAGGCAGGTCAGCAACACGGTACACAACATCTTCGTGAATCATATAGTTCATAGCGTTTTTTTGCTTCAATTCAATGCCTATGTTGGATGGAGCAGTATCGATGATAAGGCCATACTTGATGATGGATTCAAAAAGTCCCATGGTTAAAACGGAATACATCTTTCCGAATAGAAGTCCGGTAAGCGACAAATTCGGGGCATCGAGCTGCCGTTTTTGTAAGTCCAGAAGTTGCTCCGCCTGCTGTTGATCGTGAATCAGTTCATTGACCGTATATGAAATACGATTCTGAGCTTCCGTCCCGATATAAATTCGATGGTCATTTTGGATTTGTTCAAATGCAGCATTCATATAGATGACTCCCACATTTTATATTTTTCCACCATAATCTTTGGAAATGATAACTGTTATCAATTATAAAATAATTCTGCAAATCCAACAACAGGAACGGGCATAATAAACAGGGGGATGGACGTATGCTAACTCTATGTAGTTTGCTTATATTCGATTACTCCTATTAAAAAAAGGGAATAAGAAAATTCAGCTGTGAGGTTGTACAAAACCTCGGATGAGGTGAGAAAAGTGAAAAGAATAAATCAACCAGTTCATTCTATAAAAAACAAATACCCGGACTTCGAAAAGAATTACATAATTCATTTGAAAAAAGCGGAAAAGGTGATTCTCCATCAGCTCATTCAAGCCATCATCCGTGAAGGCGTTTTTGATTATGTGTGGGTTGCGGATGGCTCCAGTATTCACATTTCCCTCTGTGATGGGGAGTCACTCCAGGTACCTGTCGGCAGAGTGTCTGCGTTAAGTCATCTGGATCTTGATGGTAAAATCATCCATAGTGATATCGAAGGGAATAAGCATCCTATCACGACACCGCTCGTTTTGCTGGATGTCTTATATGACAAGGAAAACCTATCAAAAAATCAACTGTCGTTTTATAAAGAAATAGCGAACAGTGTCGAGAATTACGGGTTGGCGTTAACTATTGCCGGTTACCGCCAGAAGAAGGTTGAACAAGAAGCACGGCAGCTGAATGCAAAAGATGTCTATTCGTTAGTAAGTGCCGAACAGCAGAAGAGCCACTCATTCAGTCCGCTGGCTTTTTTTGAACAATGGGTCATTCAAGGACACACGATTCATCCTTGTTCACGGACACGACTCGGCATGTCAGCAGAGGACATTGCCTGCTACGCGCCTGAGTGGGGTGGAGAGCCAGAGGTCATTCCTCTAGTTGTCCATCACCACATCTGCAGGGTGACGGCACTCGATAACCAGAATACCAAAACGATATTATTCCAGGAGTATCCTGAACTCGAGCAAGCTTTTGAAGAGTTGTGTGAATCGCGGCTGATGAACGAGGACGAATATGAGATCATCCCCGTCCATCCATGGCAATTCACCCATACAGTAAGACACAATTATCACGAAGCTTTGGAAAAAGGACGAATCATTCCATTAGAAAATGTCCGAATCAAGACGGCGGCGCTTATTTCATTCCGGACGTTAGCCCCTTTAAACAACCGCACGAAGCATCATATAAAAACAGCGATGAACGTACAAATGACGAGTGCCATCCGTACAGTTTCCGCCGCATCTACCATCAATGGGCCTTTACTATCCCGGCTGTTCCAGGAGATGTTAAGGAATGATAGCTTCCTCTCAAGCCGCTTGACATTGATGAGTGATGAGGTGGGCATCCATTACGAACCGGAAGGAGAATTTGATGAGAAGCAAACCCATTTTCTCCAGAAGAATATGGCGGCCATACTCCGGGGAAATCCAGAACAGGAGCTTCAGGAAGACGAAATCGCTATTCCGGCAGCTGCTTTATTATCCAAGTCACCTGTATCAGGAAGGTTGATAGTCGAAGAACTCGTCCAGCGCCAGGAGCAAGGATCGGTTTTTGAAGCGTCGCAGGCCTTTATGAAAAAGTATGCCAGGGCTTTGCTTCCCGGAATTTTGACTTTGATTACAAAGTATGGCATCAGCATGGAAGCCCATTTGCAGAATTGCGTCATTGTATTCAGGAACGGATCTCCAGAACGGGTGATCCTCCGAGATATCGGTGGAATCCGGATCATGAATGAACGTCTGGATCGTTACTTTGATAAACAACCGATTGACCCGAGTACGAATCTTTTGACAGCGCAACGTAATGAGCTTCTTGATATCTTTTCCCATGCGCTGCTTCATAATCATTTAGGAGAAATCATCTACTGGTTATCCAGAGATCTCAAGGTCGATGAAATGAAATTATGGGCCATCGTCCGCTCTGTAATCGAAGAAACATACACTCATTTAAAACAAGATCCTACGATTGGTAGTGAAGCAATGGCTGACGAAAACCACCTTTTTTCTCAGCCATCGAGAATGAAAGCATTGGTACAGATGCGCTTATCAGACAAATATACAGATAACATTTACGTGAATCTCCCGAATCCGCTTTCTATGAGAAATGAGGTGCTTGGAACTTGACCATATCAGCAATGAAAAGCCAAAGCTTGATCGATACAGAACTCTTGAAAGAAGAAGAAAGCTGTTTGTCTTTCGCAAAAGAGTATCTGCCTGCCCAGGTGCCTCGTTTTCTTCACCACAGGGAAATGGGCAGAAAAGGGATTCTTTATAAATTAGCAGACTCTGTCTTAAGAGAGAATATCGATGGCTTCTATGAGCGGGCCTTCGATTTGAAGAAACACGGCGGATCCCTCTATATCAACGGTCATTCTTTTTCGTGGGAAAAGGTTTATGAGCCTTTGAAAAAACTGCCGCTTCGCACAGACCTTACGTATAAGTACCTGAAGTTGGAGGGGTACGCGCTACTATTTCCTATAAAGAATGAGTACGCCTTTCAGCTTGTAGAAACTACGGATGAGGTGATTTATGTTGATAGTGAGAAAGCAAGAGTGGTCCCCACTGCTTCTACGCTGACAAGGCTTTTGTTCAGCAAAGAGAACTATCCGAATGTAGATACATTTATAAAAGAACTCAATAATGGCACCGTAAACTTGATGCTGGCTTCGATGTATCAGGAAGAGTGGAAAGGGAAACTCAAGAAGGAAGCAGAAAAACTCGGAGTCCGCACGACTATGGAATATTTGCAAAAGAAGAGGACCGGGGACGCACGTTTTTCTTCAAGTTTATTTTTTGAGCAGCTGACCGTTGAAGGCCACCATCTTCACCCTGGCGCCAAAACGAAGCTTGGTGTGACTTTTTCGGATGTGTTCCGCTACTCTCCGGAATTTCACCAATCTTTTAATATTCGCTTTGCGGCCGTCCGTAAGACTCATTTGATCTCCACAGAAGAAAAGGGTTTATTGGAGAAGCATTATCCTGAAAAATGCTTTGAAGTAAGAAAGGAGTTGGAACGAAGAGGCTGTGCGGCAGACACATTCGACATTCTGCCTGTCCACCCATGGCAGTTTGCACACGCTATCCCGGCGATTTATGAAAAGGAAATAGAGGCAGGCACTGTTGTGCTTTTACAAGATGTGAAGCTGCCTGCTGAAGCGACTTCATCGTTTCGAACGGTCGCCCCGAAGCAGGAGGGCGCGCCAGATCTCAAGCTTGCAGTCAACAGCCAAATGACATCGACGGTACGTTCGATTTCCATGCAGACAGCCATGAATTCAACCGTAGTTACAGATTTGTTGAAGGGGGTTATGGACAAAGAACCAAACCTGCAGTCTTTTCTTCCTCTCAATGAACTAGGGGGAGCAGCTTTTCAGTCGGAAGATGACATGAAAAGCCGCAACTTGACGGTGCTTTTACGTGAAAATATCGATGAATACCTAGAGGATGACGAAATCGCGATTGCCGGAATGGCTTTATATGCAACATCGCCGTTCAGCGAAACAACGGTATTAAAGGAATTGGTAGATTCTTTTGCTCGTGAGAATAATGTGAAAAGAGATGCCGCTGCCAATGACTTTTTCCAGGACTATTTAGAAAAGGTACTTCCCGGTTATCTCACACTGATGGTCAAATATGGAGTTGCTCTTGAAGGACATCTGCAGAACAGTATCCCTGTCTTTAAAAATGGCAGGATATCGCGTTTCTTTTTCAGAGATTGGGGAGGAGCACGGATTCATACAGAGCGCCTGCGGAATCAGGGCTTCTCGCCAGGGTTCGCCCCTGATTCAGTCTCGGTCACAAATCAGGATGCAGATATGCATAACAAGCTGTATTATACAGTTTTTCAAAATCATTTAGGTGAGATGATCAGGCAGCTTGTGCAATATTCAGGTAGGGATGAGTCTGCATTTTGGACGCAGGTCAAAACCGTCTGTGGTGGCGTTTTGCATGACTTGTCACTGCAACAGGATATTGCGGAACAAGTCAGGCTGGATCGTACGTTTTTATACCAATCAAAGGTGATGCATAAGTCGCTTACGAAAATGAGACTCACCAACAGTAAAGGATATGGCTATAATGCCGTTCCGAACCCGTTAGCGGATTGAAGACGAAACCCGGAGGAATCAGTCATGGCCACCAATGCAAAGAGGCAGACAGTAGAAATGTATATAGAGGAAAAGCGGGTACAGGGCGAGGAGCCTGTTTGTGCTTATGTCTATGACTTAGAAAAGTTGAGAGATCATGCAAATACGATCAAGGAGAGTCTTCCTGATTTTTGCAAGCTTTATTATGCCGTCAAGGCGAATCCTGATCAGCACCTGCTGGAGGTGTTAGCACCTACTGTCGATGGGTTCGAGGTGGCTTCAGAAGGGGAGATCCACAAGGTGAATGAGGTCGGGCAAATACCGATGATTTTCGGTGCTCCGGCCAAGAAAGATTGTGAAATCGAAGCGGCGATACGGGACGGTGTCGGTTATCTGAACGTGGAAAGCTTTCAGGATTTGAACAGGATGTTGTATCTTGCTGAACAAAAGCAAGTGAAAATACCGATTCTGATCCGGGTCAATTTAAGCTCAGATGTCCCTGACAGTCACCATATGATGTCAGGAGTCCCGTCCCAATTCGGGGTCGATGAAGCTGATATACCTGATTTGATTGAAAAAGCACTCCAATCCGACCATGTTAAAATAGAAGGCTTTCATTTCCATGCAATGTCCAACAACTTGAATGCAAAAGCCCATGTCCGGTTTGTCGAAACTTGCATAGAGAAGTCCCGTAAATGGCAGGAACAATTCAAACTTGAAATTTCTGTTGTTGATATCGGCGGAGGAATCGGTATCAACTATTGGAATCCGGGAGAACCGTTCGACTGGGCTACCTTTGCTGAGGGGATCGACCATCTCGGAAAAATTGTTGGAAATCTGACTTTGGTATTGGAAATCGGACGTTATATGACGGCGGAGTGCGGCTTCTATGTTACAGAAGTATTGGATGTGAAGAAGAATCATGATCAGTATTTTTCCCTGGTCCGGGGAGGTTCGCACCATTTGCGTCTGCCGGCCGCATGGAAAATGAGCCAACCATTCCGTATCCATCCAGTGGAGGAATGGCGTTATCCGTTTGAACGGCCAGGAGTGTTGAATGCTGAGGTCACCATCGCTGGCGAACTGTGCACACCGAATGACGTGCTTGTGCGTCAGAATTCTGTCAAGCAGCTCCGGGCCGGTGATATCATTATTTTTGAAATGGCTGGTGCATATGCCTGGACCATCTCCCACCATGATTTCTTAAGCCACCCCCAGCCGGAAATGGTTTATTTGAATAAGTAAGGTGGGTCTCTCGGAGCTACTGAAAAACCCTATACCATCTAGAGGAGCTGTTAACGTTTGTTGTTGCTTCTCACGAATCCCTTGTCGGTGGATGCTTGCCGCGGGCACGGCCTCAGCTAACTTGGTCAAGAAGATCACTTGACCAAGTGGATCTTCAGCTCGCGCTGTTCCCGCAGGCGTCACCACGGAACGCTCCTCGTGGAATCAACAGTGGCCCATCTGAAAAGAGTGTTTTTCTTTAATTTATAAAAGAAAATCGCTATCATCCGTCTTTTCCAGAAGGATTGCTGCGCAAGCATTCCCCGCGCCCCTTGCTATATGTTTTTCTCGACATTCGTTCAGAAAAATGCTGGCATATTTGAGTGAGACTCAAACATCTTAGGTTAAATACAAGGTTCCCTCCATGAATGCTCCCCTTGGGAAGTAGTTTCGAGAGTCTTCCTAAACGTATGGTTGGCTGGGAAACAGCGCATAGCCTCAAGCTAAGCTAGACGATTTTGTTTCCCCTTCTATAAACGTTATCCTTCCATGAAGAAATTTCTAAGGAAGGATGATTTTATGCATTTCGAAAAACAAATCAAGTCGATGTCTGAAGTTATTCATAATACATTTAACCCTGTTTTCGTACAAAAAACAGCTTATGAAACCGGGGTTTCACAAACGTACAGGTAAACTTAAAGCGGAGGCTTTCTTAGTTCTCTGTACCCTTCTATCCATACAACGATACGGCCCCTACTGGAATATTAAGTAATTAATAATGGTGTGTGATCCGACAATGCGTCAATCATTCACTAGCTTGAAGGCTATGCGCAGCTTCCCCACGAACCCATCTGATGTATGTGAGAAACGAACCCCCTTGCTCAGTAGGATTGTCTTCACTATCCTTGTGTTATAGTAGTAAAATGCTTCATATCAAGCTCTCATGCTCAGAATAACTTCTTTGGAATTGTCAATCGATTACTCCCCTTAAGCTCATAGATGCTTATTACAGAAGTAGTTTCGAGAACCCTATATGGTAAAGGGGCGGAGGGAAACGGTGAGACTCCTATGGGATGTGCGGGACAGCTGAGACCCCACAGGACGAAGTGTGCTGACCCCTTAAAATTGGACACTATGTAATTAGGCCGTTGCTTGATATTTTTCACGGTATTGGACTGGACTCATTCTAAGTTTAGACTTAATTCGGTGGTTGTTATATTTATCCATAAAACGTGACAGCTCTTGCTTGAAGTGTTCTACACTCTCAAATTCTTTGTGATAAAGAAACTCCGATTTCATGTGGCCGAAGAAGTTCTCCATCACGGCATTATCGTGACAGTTGCCCTTGCGGGACATACTTTGGGTAATGCCTGCCTCTTTGAGACGGTTGCGATATGGGGCCATCTGATAATGCCAGCCTTGATCGGAATGCATAAGTAATTCGTCGGAATACTCTAGGCGTTCGAGCCCCTTTTCCAACATCTCTCTGACAAGGTCATAGGTCGGGCGTGTTCCAAGCGTGTACGTAACGATTTCGCCATTATAAAGGTCAAGAATCGGGGAGAGATAAAGCTTTTGGCCGAATAGCTTAAACTCTGTAATGTCCGTGACCCACTTTTGATTCGGTTTATCTGCCGTGAAGTTTCGACTTAAGATATTATCCGCTATCTCTCCGACACGGCCTTTATAAGACACATATTTCTTCATACGCACAAGACAACGTAGACCGATCTCTTTCATCAGTCGATACACTTTCTTATGGTTTACAGGTGTCCCTCGATTTTCAAGCTCATTTTGAATGCGGCGGTAGCCATATGTCCCATCTTCTTGGTGGAAAATGCTTCGGATTTCTTCTTTCAGGTCCAGGTCTAGATCCGGTTTCTCCATCTGACCGATTTGATGGTAGTACGTGCTGCGTGATAGTCCCGCCACACCTACCAACTGTTTCACGGGGTAATCATGCCTTAGTTCGAAGACGATCCGGGCTTTTTGTCTTTGGTATTCTGGTCCTCTTCTTCGACTAAGGCTTTCAACTTTTTTAAATACGCGTTCTCCATTCGTAGGTATTCCAATTCTTCCTCTACCGATTTAAATGGCTTCTTGGCTTTTTGATTCTTGTTTTGTGGCACTGGAACCTTCCCCTTTCGTTTGGACGCAAGGGCTTCCACACCGCCATTCTGCCATTTTTTCAACCACCTTCGGACCATCGAATAATCCGGGATATGGAAGAGGGCAGAGGCCTCGCGAATGGAGTATCCTTCATCGTCCATACATTCAATTACCTTCAGTTTAAAGTCTGAAGAATAGTTTGTATAGGGGATTGAGAAGGCTTGATCACCATGGTACTCATATAATCTCACCCAGTACCGTAGGGCAGAGTGGTCTACGCCAACCTGATGTGCTAGGTGACGATAGCTTATTGTCTCTTCGGTATATCGACGAACAGCTGTGAGTTTGTCTTCCTTCGTAAATCGTTTCAATGGAGGTCCCCCTTAAATTAGCGTTGGATAAGTGTCCAACTATTGGGGGTCACTTCAAAGTCCGAGGAGGCTCAGCGCCCGCCCCATGGAACGCGAACCTTTTCCCGCAGCCCCTAAACTCCTACTGAAGCCTCGAAACTGAGTCTTACCCAATCGGGAGCTTATATCAAAAAATCAATACTGAAATTTAACAGAGTAATTATAAAAAGGTGGGCTGATATGCGCTTTTATTTTTATTCGCTTCTGCTGTTCCTGTATTTGGTAATGGTGGCAGGGTGTACGAGCAACCAGACTTCATCTATTGATAAAGAAAGCTTTCCGACAGAAAAAGAAGCATTCACTCATTTTATTCAGAAGGAAAAAGCAACAGCAGATGTAGAAAAAGTACAAACGCTGGAGGGTGATGAATTATACGTAGTACGTTCCGGGAATCATCAATACGGTGTATATGGCATGGCAAAGTTGGATGATAGGTACTCGTTGAAGAAGTTAACGGCAACAATGTCACTTCATAATACAATTTCCGGGGGCTTTGAATTTACTTCATCCACAGGGAAGGAATATACGATGCTGGCAGCAAAGCAATTAGAAGGTTTGGATTATTCCACTACCCTGCACAATGAGTTTCACAAAATCTTTTCAGAGGATGCCCACATAGCAATAAGTAAGGGTCATACCCTGGGGCAGTCCGTAAATGAGAGAGATGAAAGTGTCATTCAAACAACGGAGACCGTTCAAAGTAATGCTTCTTAATCAGCATTTCAATGTATAAGCGGTGAAGGTATGAAGGCCTGATGCATTTCTTTACATATAAATAACAGTATCCAACATAACCTTTTTAAGAGGGTTTTCCTGAAAAAAGTGGAATAGATTAAGAAAACAATTATAAAGGAGTCAGGTATGAAACTATTAGTGATTGGCGGTACACAATTTGTCGGCAAGTCCATCGTCCAGCATGCGCTGAATAATGGACATGAAGTCACCTTATTCAATAGAGGAAAAACGAATCCGCATGCATTTGAACAGGTAGAAACGATCATCGGCGATCGGGAAAATGCCGAGGATCTCCAAAAAATGGCTGGCAGAAAGTGGGATGCTGTCATTGATACATGTGGGTTTCTGCCGGGAGTAGTAGCGAAAACCCTTCATGTGCTGCAGGACAACATCGATTTGTACTGTTTCATTTCAAGTGTATCTGTCTATGAACATTTTGGCGAGGCTGATGGAATTGACGAATCCGGCGAAGTTTTAAAATTGACCCAAACAGAGCTGGAGCGTGTGACCAAAGGAGTGAAAGGAAGAAGCTCTAACGAGTATTACGGTCCTTTGAAGTTTCACAGTGAATCATCCGTCAAGGAAATGGTTGGTGCTGAGCGTTCTTTAATCATACGTCCAGGTCTCATTGTCGGCCCGGATGATCCGACAGACCGCTTTACGTACTGGCCGGGCCGGGTAGCAACTGGTGGTGAATTCATCGTACCAGAACCTCGTTCAAGTAAAGTGCAATTCATCGATGTACGTGACCTATCCAGATGGATCATCAATATGGTAGAAAACAAGGAGTCCGGTGTTTACAACGCTGCCGGTCCTGAGAAAAAATTATCGATGGAAGCGTTTGTCGATGCTTGCAGAAGTGTGCTGAACCCTTATGACGCCAAACCTGTATGGTTATCCCAGGAAACGCTCTTGAATGAAAAGGTCCAGCCCTGGATCGAACTGCCCCTTTGGATTCCTGCCAAACATGACATCGGAATAGATAGTACAAAGGCAATTGGAAAAGGGCTGAATTTCAGAGCAATCGAACAAACCATCCTGGACACTTATAAATGGGACACTTCCAGAGGGAGCGTGGATAAAAAAGCCGGTCTGGATCTTGTCCGCGAAGAAGAAATATTAGAGAACGTGAAGAAGGAAAGGATGATTTGACGTCAGGAATGAAAAGAGGAATGCATAGCGTGAGTGTTTGGATCCCTTATATATGATAAGGGATTTTTTCTTGTCTGGGGATTACTGTAAGTTTCCGCTGAGAGACATCCAAAGTAGTTGAGCTTTTCTTCAGACAAAATTATGATAAACTTAGGATGTAATTCAAAATTATGGAATTATTTACATTGACATGGAGTGTTTCCAGGTTATGTTGCGGGTGAAAAAAGGGGAGTTTGATTTGTAATGAAGGTATTGTTAGTCATCCATATTATCGCAGGCGGCATTTCTTTAATTAGTGGTTTGTTTGCCATGACTGCCAAGAAGAGAAAAGGCAGGCATACGGCATTCGGTCAACTTTACCATTGGTCCTATGTAGGGGTGTTTTTGACCGCTGTAGCAATGGCAATCATCCACTGGCAGGAGAGTCAATATCTTTTTTATATTGCTTTGTTCTCCTATGGTCTTGCTTTAAGTGGGTACATAGCAGTGAAGAACAAGAAGAAAACGAAAAAGTGGTTAACCATGCATATAGGTGGTATGCTGGGATCTTATATTGGAATCGTCACAGCTACGCTGGTTGTAAATGTAGCTAAAATCCCGGTTCTCAATGAACTCCCTACCATATATTACTGGTTTTTACCGACAATCATCGGTACTCCGATTGTCTATATGGTTGGAAGAAAGTACAAACGCCGTCCTAAAAAAACAGTCTCTGAATCTGATCGCATATCTGTTTAAGGTATCATCAGTTGAGAGACTGTTTTTTCTTCGTTTAAAATGGGTATATAAAGGTGTTCATGGATTGAATTATTTTGCCCGTTTTTACCAATTCATGTGGAATATTCCGTGAAAGCGTATAACATGTGACGGAATTTTTAACAGTTATTGACTCTTATATGACAACTTCGTGAACTTGGACTGAATTTTATCGAAATCTGATATAATCAGTCCAGTCCTATCATATAGAGGAACTTACAGAAGTTTGGTTTTGTACTTAATAATCATAGTTTAATAGGAGGGTTGAAACCCATGAAAATAAAACATCTGCGTTCTAAGTGGTTAGGCCTGATTCCCTTAAGTTTAATTTTATTTTTAAGCGGATGTGGTGAAATGACCGTCCTTAACCCAAAGGGGCCGGTCGCTGAAAGTCAATATGAACTGATTAAATATTCATTATGGTTCATGCTTGGGATCATAGTGGTCGTGTTCTCTTTGTTTGCGTACATGATCATCAAATACAGGGAAGGTCGCCCTGGACGTAAGGAAAGTGATTATGACCCGAATTTGCATGGAAATACGACCATCGAAATCATTTGGACAATAATTCCACTTATAATCGTCGCTATGCTGTCCTTCCCGACAGTTACGACTTTGTTTGATCTGGAAAAAGCTCCGGAACCTGAGGATGGTCAAGAAGCAAAAGAGCCATTGGTTGTTCACGCTACGACAGCCGATTGGAAATGGTTTTTCAGTTATCCAGAACAAGGGATTGAAACGGTGAATTACCTGCATATCCCGACGGATCGACCGATCGAGTTCAGGCTGACATCGGCTGATGCTATGACAGCGCTATGGATTCCTGCTCTTGGAGGGCAGAAATATAACATGGCCGGCATGCAGACGAAACTGTTTCTCCAGGCAGATGAAGAAGGGGTTTACGATGGACGTAACTCGAACTTCAATGGCGAAGGCTTCGCAGCTCAAACCTTTAAAGTCCATGCAGAGAGTGAAAAACAATTTGAGGCCTGGGCAGAACAAATTCAGAATGAAGCACCAGCACTGACTGCAGAAAAATATGATGAACTCCTCAAGCCAGGATTGACAGATAAAGATTCTTTCTCTTCTACACACTTGGAGTACATCAATCATGCTTCTAAAGAAGGTATGGGGTATGTTGTCGAAAACTATCGTGACCTTTTCAAAGAAAAACTGCATTTAGATGACATTGAACAACAAGAAACATTCCAATAGATAGTAGAAAGCAGGTGAAGACATGCACATTACAGATATTTTAGTCACCGGTGAGCCGATCATATATGCGGCAATGGTTTCGATTGCACTGGTTTCAATCGCTATTCTCTTTCTCTTGACCTACTTTAAAAAGTGGGGATGGTTGTGGCGTGAATGGCTGACAACGGTTGACCACAAAAAAATCGGCATCATGTATATCCTGAGTGCCCTTGCGATGTTATTCCGGGGCGGGATGGACGCCATGATGATGCGGGTGCAGCTCGCTTTTCCGGATTTGGGATTCTTAGATTCCCAGCACTATAATGAAATTTTTACGACGCACGGTACAATCATGATCATCTTCATGGCCATGCCGTTTTTGATCGGGTTGATGAATATCATCGTCCCATTACAAATCGGAGCTCGTGACTTTGCGTTTCCATATGTAAACGCACTGAGCTTCTGGTCCTTTTTCTTCGGGGCCATGCTCTTTAATGTTTCCTTCATCATCGGAGGCTCTCCTGACGCCGGGTGGACGAGCTATACGCCGTTATCCGGGGCAGCAATGAGTGAAGGACCTGGGCAAAACTTTTATCTGATGGGACTCCAGCTATCAGGAATCGGTACCCTTGCCACAGGGATCAACTTGATGGTCACCATTTTGAAAATGCGCGCACCTGGAATGAAGCTTTTCCACATGCCGATTTTCACTTGGTCAACGCTTGTCACATGTTTCATCATCGTTTTTGCATTTCCGATTCTTACTGTAGCGCTGGCGCTGCTGACCATTGACCGTATTTTCGGTGCCCAATTCTTTACGTTGACAGGAGAAGGATTGCCGATGATGTGGGCGAACCTCTTCTGGATGTGGGGACACCCCGAGGTTTACATTGTCATATTGCCGGCCTTCGGAATATTTTCTGAAATCATCGCTACCTTTGCGAAAAAACGTTTGTTCGGATACAACGCTATGGTTTGGTCGATGATCATCATTGCTCTGTTGAGTTTCCTCGTGTGGGTGCACCACTTCTTCACGATGGGTGCAGGAGCATTCGTAAACTCTGTCTTCTCCGTATCGACGATGTTGATTGCGGTTCCGACCGGAGTGAAAATATTCAACTGGCTGGCGACGTTATACAAATCGAAAATTGAGTTTTCTGTCGCGATGATGTGGGCTCTTGCCTTCATCCCGAGCTTCATTCTTGGTGGTGTCACAGGGGTGATGCTCGGCATGGCCGCAGCCGACTACCAGTTCCACAATTCGTATTTCCTAGTGGCACACTTCCACTATGTATTGATCGCTGGAACAGTCTTTGCTTGTTTCGCAGGACTTGTGTACTGGTATCCGAAGATGTTTGGTCACAAGATGAATGAACGCATTGGTAAATGGGCGTTCTGGCTATTCTTCTTTGGTTTCCATGTCTGCTTCTTCCCTCAGTACTTCCTGGGATTAGACGGCATGCCTCGTCGACTGTTCATTACGAACATTGTTGAATGGTTGCCATTGAACATCATATCAACGGTCGGTGCCTTCGGAATGGGGCTTGGATTCGCTGTATTCGTCTTTAACATTTACTACAGTTTCCGTAATAGCGAGCGCGAAGAAACAGGTGACTCCTGGAACGGAAACGGACGGACGCTTGAATGGGCGACGACCACACCGATTCCATATTACAACTTTGCAACTGTTCCATATGTCGATGAAATCGATCCATATGTACGGATGAAAGAAGAAGGTAAGACGACGTATGATGAATCGAAGCTGGAACCGATCCATATGCCAAGCTATACGGGCGCACCATTCATAATGATGGCATTCTTGGCCTTAGGCAGTTTCGGATTGATCTTTGAATGGATGATCGTTGCCATTGCCGGCTTGATCGGCGGCGTCATCATGATGATTTTAAGGTCCTTCGATTATGATGAAGGATACCATGTCGAGGTTGATGAAATTAAACGCATAGAGCGAAAAGCAAGGGGGTTATGATATGTCTGCTGAAGAATTGAAAACAGGTCCATTGGAGTACCGGACGAAAGAAGGGCAAATGAGCATTCTCGGCTTCTGGATTTTCCTCGGAGCCGAGGTCGTCCTTTTTGCTACACTATTTGCTACTTACGCGGTACTCTTCGGCCGCACAGCTGACGCACCGCATCCAGGTGAACTTTTCGAGGCCGGCACAGTACTGATCATGACCTTTTTGCTCCTCACAAGTAGTTTTACTTGTGGGCTTGCCATTCATGAAATGCGAAGAGGGTCTGTCAAAGGGCTCACGATATGGATGATCATTACTTTAGCTCTAGGCTTAGGATTCCTCGGTTTTGAAATATACGAATTCGTGCATTATGCGCACGAAGGAGCAACCATACAATCCAGTGCTTTCTGGTCAAGCTTCTTTGTACTGGCTGGAACGCACGGGCTTCACGTCACACTTGGAATTGGCTGGGCTACTTTACTGCTCATCCAAATCGCACGACGCGGACTTACAAATGTGACAAGCCGGAAATTCTTTATTATCAGTTTATATTGGCACTTCTTAGATGTCATTTGGATCTTCATTTTAACAAGTGTCTATTTGATAGGGATGGTGATCTGATATGACGAACACGAAAAAACGAATACCAACGAACCACATCGTCGGTTTTGTCTTGTCACTGGTAATGACATTAGTCGCTGCCTGGGCAGCTATCGGGTCTGATCTACCAGTCAAATGGGTGATTATCGGCATCATGATCCTCGCTCTTCTGCAAGCAGGTGTTCAATTATTTATGTTCATGCACGTGACAGAAGCAGAGAGTGGGAATGGTCATATCCCATGGAATATGATGTTCCACGGTTTTGCCTTAGCTGGCATCCTTGTGGCGGGGTCGCTTTTCACTATGTCCTTCGGCTTTGATCATAACCATGACGATGGCGGTGGAAATCATCAACAGCAAGAACAGCAGGAAGAACATTCGGGTCATTAACAGATTAATTACACAGGGGGAAAATGGTATGGAACAAAGACAACAACAACTTCAGAAAAACACCACAGTAGGTGGAGGCTTTCCGTGGAAATCCATGGTCGGTTTCATCCTATGTATTGCGCTGACTGCTTTTTCCCTTTGTGGGTTACTCTATTCTTCTTATGAACCGAAATTTCTTCTTGTGCTGGTAACAGGCTTTGCTTTTGTGCAAGCTTTGATACAGCTGTTCAAATTACAGCCAGTAGATTAAAAAAAAGAAACGCTTTCTTCCTGAATGATTAAGGAAGAAGCGTTTCTTTTTTTTCTTCTAAGCTTTCTTGAAAAGAGGGGCTTGTTTTTACTGTAGCGATGATGAACATGATCCAGGCGACCTGTGCTCCAATTAAACCTGCATAGAACATCGTCCATGTAGCTGAAAAAGCTGCAGGTGCTGTGAAGAGGAGAATTTGAAAGCAGTATAACCACATGCCGACAAGGAAAATCGATTGTACGACAGCGAAAGCTGGTTTTTTAAGTTGTAATAGTAAAAATGGCGTGACAGTCGCCAAAAGCAAGAACATGAATGTAACTCCCATTTCAATCAACTCCTTATGATATCCTATTCATGTAAACGGTTTCTTTGATATTATTGTAACAAAAAATTCTTCATTTGGACACACAATGTTCAAAATTAATATGTCTTAACTATAATGGATTTATGCTAAAGGCTCTTTCACCTACTATAGGAGCTCCTTACCTCTATTGGAAATTTGTGTTTAACTGTCTATGACCTGGCTGTCCAAAATTTTGCACATGTATGAATGGAATGCTGGAACAGGAAGACTTTGTTTTTTAAATCGTAAAAAGGAGAGGATCATATGCGTGGTCAAAAGTTTGCAGCAACATGGGATTTAGCGGATATTTTTGCCGCAGGGGCACCTCAAGGGAATATACATACAAAATTTGAAGACATATCCACTGAAGTCGATCACTTACAAAGGCAAGTGGAACTAATTGAACAAACAGATAAAATCAATCCCAGTGAATGGAAGGCAGCCATTGAGAGCATTGAAAGTATCCAAACGGGCTTGGCACAAATGAACTCTTACTGTACTTGTATCCGCGCGGCAGACACTTCTGATAAGACCGGGGATTATTGGAAGGAAAGGACGACTGAGATCAGTGTCCGCTTTGACCCCCTGGTTCACAAGGTTCAACTTTCCCTCGCTGAAATTGACGAGGGGACATGGGATCAACTTGTAACAAATGAATTGACTGAGTACTCATTTATCCTGGAAGAATGGCGCAGGGAAGCGATCAAGCGACTATCAGAAAAAGAAGAGGAGATGATTTCCACATTTCTGGAAGATGGTTATCACGGCTGGGGAGACTTATATCATTCGATAGTAGGAGATATAAAATTGAATTTCAGGATGGGTGGGAAGAAGGAAAAGCTCTCCGTAGTTCAAATCAGGAATCTGCGCTCCCATTCTGATCAGGAAGTGCGGCGTTCCTCGTATCATTTGTTACAGGAGACTTGGAAGGATCAGTCCGGGACACTTTCATTGATATTAAATCGAATAACCGGAATGAAACTGAAATTAAATGATAAGCGCGACATAGATGATCCACTCGAGGAATCTTTCATACATAACCGGATGAACAGAAAAACGCTACAGGCCATGTGGAGTGTGGTGAACAGCAATAAGCAGCCGTTAGTGGAATGTTTGAACCACAAAGCAAAAATACTGGGGACTTCTACACTGCAAGCACATGATTTCTGGGCTCCGGTCAATAACGAAATTGAAACAATGAGTTATCAAGATGGTGTGGATTTCATATTAGAGCACTTTAGTAAGTTCGGAACGGAATTAGAAAGTTTTGCTCGAAATGCTTTCCTGCAAAAGTGGGTGGATGCAGAAGACCGCCCCGACAAATCAGCACATGCTTTCTGTGCAGGCTTTCCACTATCAGGAGAATCCAGAATTAGTATGACTTACGGTGGGCATATCACTGATACACTGGTGCTGGCTCATGAACTGGGTCATGCCTTTCATAATCATGCAATGGGCCCTGTGCCTCCACTGAACAGAAATTACCCGATGTGTATAGCTGAAACAGCTTCTACGTACGCTGAAATGATCGTATTGAACGCTGCAATGAAAAAAGCAGAGTCAGAGGAGCAGAAGTTGTTTCTGTTAGATGAGAAACTGAAACGAAGTGTCATGAACTTCATGGAGATTCATACAAGGTTTTTATTTGAATACAAACTTAATGAAACGAGAAAAAAAGGACTCGTTTCTGCAAAACAGTTAAAAGAAATGATGAAAGCAGCTTTGGACGAAGGATACGGTGGGTCCATAGCAGGGCTCTCTCCTTATGCCTGGGCATCAACGCCACATTTTTATATGACAAAAACACCTTTTTATAATTTCCCTTACACATTCGGGTATTTGTTTGAGACAGCCATATACGCAAAAGGAGAAGCAGAAGGTGGAGACTTTGAACGTGATTATATAGCACTTCTTGAGGACTCTGGCAGGATGACAGTAGAAGATTTAGCCAAGAAGCATCTGGGTGAAGATCTGACAAAAGAAGATTTTTGGATGAAAGGGATGGAGCATTGCATGCGTGATGTCGACGAATTCATCCGAATAAGTGAGTCTGTCCATCATTTACGTTAAGGGGGGGTTCTCAACACTGCCTTCTATCCCCTTAGAAAATGAGTTGATAAATTCCGGTTAGTAAAAGTACCGCAGATCCAAAGACTAGAGCTATTTTTGTAGGCAGGTTCGCTTTGTGGAATATTCTGAAGAACATGATCAATCACCTCTTTTATAAAAGGATGTTGTTATTTACTTCTATACGTTTGAAGTGTTAAAAGGATTCATCTGAAAAAAACTTCTAACTCCCCCATTATGGAAGGTGATGAATTTCCTGAAGCGTGATGTGATTTTTTGGGTGAAACCTGAGTCCGCCTGTTTTCGTAGCAATAATAGGAAACATGTGGACGGGAGTTGATGAAAAATGGAACATTACGGAATGCCTGAAGGTTTTTGGCAGGAGTTCTGGCTTGTGATGGGAGCCGTGATTTTTATCATTACTGTGATTCCGGCAATCATTCGCAAGAGGATCGGAGCAGATAAGAAGAAGTGGTTCTCTTATAATCATGTGAATGAATTTTATGAAAAGTACGACTGGATGCTAAGGGTCAGCTTCATAGTCGTGTTCATCATAGGGGCGATTGTCTTTTATGGAAAACCGTTGTTTCTTCTTGTACTATCGTTTGTATTTCATATGATACAGCTTGCTTTTCAATCTTATTCGGAATGGAGATTCGCGGAGAATAGGAAGAACTATATAGTATCTTTGATTGAAATTGTCTTGCTCTTTATCGTTCTTATCGGAGTGCTATTATGGTTAGGTCCGTGAGAAAAAGGAACAGTCATTCATTAGCATGTGAAAGGAGCAAGGCAAAGTGAATATTCCGGTATTGATTGCGGTTTTCATTTGTATTTTTTCCGGGCTGTTTTTTTCAAGTAAAAGAAATAATTCTCCCCCCCTCTCAGTTCAACTGAGGGGGGTTTTTTTGGTGAATAGCTTCAGAAAAAATTTTCAAAATTACTTTGACAGGTAGAGTAATTAACGGTATTATTACTCTATCAGATAGAATAGTTAAAACAAGGACGTGTCAATGTGATAAGAAGTGATATTATCCGTGGTCATCTTGATTCCATTATATTGCGCTTGGTCTTAGAAGAGGATCGTTATGGTTATGAAATAACAAAGGAGATCAGTTCGAGAACGGAGGACCGATTCCAAATCAAAGAGGCCACCTTATATGCAGTCTTTCAAAGGTTGGAAAAAAAGGAATTGCTTGAATCCTATTTCGGAAGCGTATCAAAAGGCGGAAAACGCAAGTATTACCGTATCACTACGCTCGGAAAAGCCTTTCTCAAAGAATCGGCACAAGAATGGAAAGAAACGAAAGCTATTATCGATTTATTTATGGAGGGGTTACGTTGAAGCAGTTAACACAGCATGTTCAAGCATTGTTCAAAGATGTTCCTGACAGTGAGCAAAAAGAAGCTGTCAAACAAGAGGTTTTGCAGAACATGGAAGAAAAAGTGTGGGACTTGATGGAGCAAGGCAAGAATGAGGAGGATGCGATCAATAAAGCCATTGTGGAATTCGGAGATGCGAGTGATCTCACAAATGAACTGGGCGTTCGTCTGCCCGTTAAGAAGGATACGACTAAACTGAATCTGTGGTATTCAATTTGGGGCAGTTCTTTGATTATCGCATTGTTTATCTTTATAAATTTTTATTATACGCCAGATGTGATTTGGTTCGTTTACCCGACCTTTGCGGTATTGTGGTGGCCACTTTCGATGTATTTCTACTGGAAACGGAATAATGATTGAGGAGGCCGGACATGAAGAAACTTGATATCAGTTTTGTCGTTGCTGGAAGTATGATGACTATTCTATTTTTGATCATAGTCAATTTATTGACGGGTACGTCCCACATGTGGTCGGTTTACCCTGTGATTGCCTTGTTCCTGTTTCCGATCGGGGTCTACAGCATAATCAAGAAGCGATATACTTTGTTTACTTCATGGGCAAGCCTTTTACTTATGGGATTCCTTATCTTTGAAAACTACCGCGACACACCGGACTATCCCTGGTTTTTATACGTGTTTTTTCCATTGGTGATTTTGCCTGTAGTATCAGGCTTAAGAAAGCGTTGGCCCCAATTTCGGTTAGCTTTCATCATCACTATGCTCACCATCATCTATTATGTCAGCTTGAATTTG
Organism: Halobacillus litoralis; assembly: GCF_004101865.1. Lineage (NCBI taxonomy): Bacteria > Bacillati > Bacillota > Bacilli > Caryophanales > Bacillaceae > Halobacillus > Halobacillus litoralis. The sequence goes on along the minus strand of NZ_CP026118.1, from coordinate 715,336 downwards.
TTCCTTTCACCGCAATACCCGTGGGCGATGTTTCCGGTGTTTGCTGTGATTTGGTGGCCGCTGACTGTGTATCATATCCAAAAGGAGACTTATTTTAAATATTCGATTCATGCTGCCTTGTTGCTCGGGATATTTTTCACAAGTGTGAATGCAGTGTTTTCGCCTGCGACGATTTGGGCAGTTTATCCGATCTTTGGCGTACTTTGGTGGCCGTTGAGCATGTACTTTTTTGTCCATAAACGAAAATCACACACGTGAAAGGAAGAGTAGACCAGGAAGAAACGATTCATGTAGTCAGCTTGAAATAAACTGAGAAGAACCTCAGGCAGTTTTCGAAATCATTGTGATTAACACATGTATACTGAACTCTCTTATAATCGGGAATAAACAAGGCATCTGCCTTCTTCCCGATAATAAGGGGGTTTTTTTATCGCTTTACAGACTGGAAAGATGCAAGTAATGTATCTGGTTCTTATGCTTGCCGAAGCTTATCCAAAGCATCAGCCTCCATTGGGAGTGAACAAAATCCCACGCCTCACTAATTTTGATGATTTTTTTCGGTGGCCTTAGGCAGACTAATAAGTGAATGGCCACAGAGTTTTCTCGTTGAAAGGAGCAGCTGATGAACGAATTTTTCGCGTTATTAAAAAAAGGGAATCGACCTGCTTTGTTAGCAAGCATCATGAATGGGGCGATAGCTGTCATGAAGGCGATCGCATTTTTTATCACTGGAAATGTAGCCATGTTTGCTGAGACGATGCACAGTATCGGTGATACCGCCAATCAATTTTTTGTATTCATCGGTTCTGCATTAAGTAATAAGGCACCGACCGACCGTTTTCCGCACGGTTTTGCCCGGTTAGTCAATTTGGTGTTACTTGGTGCTGTGTTAATTGTCGGGATATTGGCTTATGAAACCATCAAAGAAGGGATTCATCATATTACCAGTCCTCCGGAAGCGGGTTCCTGGCTATGGCTAAATTTATTAGTCCTGGGGATTGCCACCATTCTAGAGGCGATCGTTTTGTATAAAGCAATGAAAGAAGTAATCGCGGATATAGGTGAAGAAAATGTGAAGGGTTTCAAGGTGGTAAAAATGAGCCTTACGAATTTAGGGAATGCGAAACCTGCCACCAAGCTCGTTTTCCTAGAAGACATGGTAGCGACTTTCGGAGCGATCATTGCAATCATTTCCATTCTCATTGCCACCTACACACCTTTCCACGCAGCAGAAGGGTATGCCTCTGTGGTTATCGGTTTAATGTTATTTTACGTGGTCGGACGTATTTTCCTTGATAATGCTGCAGGAGTATTAGGAGTTGCGGATGAAGAAATGGAAGCTAAAATTGGGGAGCTTGTATTTGAAGACACCCATGTCAGGGACATTAAGAAATTGATGGTAATCAAAGAAGGGGAAGAGCTGCATGTAGAGTTGAAAATCGAATTCGACCCTGAAATGTCCATTGAAAAGGCTTCAGATGTTCTGAAAGTTATCGAAAGAAAGATATTACGAGAGCGTGGAGTGACAGAAGTGATCATCGAGTCTGATAAAGATGATCATGAGCTGAGCTGGAACCCTGACGATCATGAAGAATAACCAGCTCGCTTCTTTCAATAGATAAGAAAATCACTCTTTTTTTGGGGCCACGATTGATTCCACACGTTCGTTCGATGATGGGGTCTGCGGGAACGCCACGATCGAAGATCCACTTGGTCAAGTGTTCTTCTTGACCAAGTCAACTGTGGCAGTGACAGCGGCAAGCATCCACTGACAAGCGATTGGTGAGAGGCAACAACAAGCTTTAACAGCTTCTCTAGGTTGAGGACGGTTTTTCAGTGGATTCCAACAACTGCAGGGGTGTTTTTGAAGCTGACTATTCTCCTCTTTGTGACCTCCTGTCAGCTGTTCTATCCATACAAGGAATCACTGTATATCATTTTTTTTAATAAATTTCATTTTTTTAGACACCAGATTCCGACTCGTTTCGATTATAGTTATAGACCGTCGAAACTGGAGGAATGGAAAATGGAATTAGTAGGAATTAGAGAAAAGCAGCGATTTGCTACAAAGACAGAGCTGGATCGTCACGTAAGGAGCTTTTTATTTAAAAGGAAGGCTGCTTTATCTGAAGGAACCTTGACTGTGCTGCGCTTCATTTGGAGACATGCTGTCAAATACCCGGGTGTTGCTTTTCCGAGAAAGCAAACGATTGTTGGGAAAACCGGATTGAGTGAGAGCACCGTCTCTCGTGCACTCCGTTGCTTAGTGAAAGAAGGATTGATAGAAAAAGCCGTCACGACAAAGCCCAATGGCAGGCAGGGGGCGAACCTTTTAATTTTTCTTCCTCAAGCTGATCTTTTTTTGCCCGCAGATGACACCCCTCATGACCCCCTTCATGACATCCCACCAAAAGTCCAAACCCCTGATGAACACAAGCCTCAACCTATCAAATCCACTCCTGAAACAGAGAATAAACAGAGGAAAGCTTCTTTTAGTAAATTTGTACCCCTGGATCATTCATTTCTGCCATCATTCATACCATCTGAATTCATTGACACAACCAAACCTTTCTTAGAAGCAGAGCAAGTGCTGGCTGCCTGGAGGACTGTTGAAAGCGCCTATCGTCAATTGAAAATGAATTTACCAGTCATTGAGTATATGACTATCATCAAAGAAACCTTCAAACAGACTGTCTTCGCCTACAAAAATGGACTTGTCCGTACAGAGTTGCTGCGTTACTTCTATGGAGGTATGGTGGAAGTATTCAGACAAACATCGAGAAGAGAAGGTTTTGAGTCCAGAAAGAGTATCCTTGCTTATGATTGGTTGAATGCTTGATGAATGAGTATGCAGGGGGGAGTGGCAGTAGATGTGGATGTTTTCAAAAACCATCGGCCAGAAGTTTAACTAGTATTAACGTTACCTGAAATTTTTGTTGACAGAAAATTGAGCCTAAGGTAAGATAATCGATATGGTGATAATGAGAATCTTTATCAATTGGTTTTCTTTCAAAGCTGTTACTAAGGGTTTCCGCTGGTAAACGATTCTACATAATAGAAAACGATAGAGAGAGGATGCTATACATGAAGAAATTTTGGCTGTTTGTCTTAATGTTAGGGTTAGTGGTGCTTGCTGCTTGCAGTAATGACTCAGAACAGGGAACTGAGGATACAGAAGGTGAAGAAACAGAGGAAACGGATGATGGAGAAGAAACACGCTCGGTCACGATCGAAGACGCAATGGGAGAGCAGACGATCGAGGGTTCACCTAAGAAGGTCGTCGTGCTGGAATGGACCTATGCAGAGGATCTCCAGGCGTTAGGGATGGAGCCTGTTGGTGTCGCTGGTCTTGATTCTTATGGTGATTGGGTGGATGTCGGCATGCCGTTCAGCGAGTCCGTAGAAAATGTCGGTACTCGTGCGGAACCGAATCTGGAGGCGATTTCCCGTCTGGATCCGGATTTGATCATCGGCGTGCAATTCCGTCATGAAGCAATTGCAGATCAACTGAAAGATATCGCTCCAACCGTGATGTTCGCTCCTTATTCTGAAGAAGCAGCTCAGGATCAGTTCCAAAACATGAAAGATGAATTCAACACTATTGCCAAAATCGTTGATAAAGAATCTAAAGCGGAGGAAGTCCTGACAGGCATGGAGGATACGTTCGCTGAGCAACAAGCCCGTCTTGAAGAGGCTGGTAAAGAAGACATGAATTATGTAATTACACAGGCATTTACGATGCAGGATACGCCGACACTGCGCTTATTTACAGACAATTCCATGGTGGCTCAAATCATGAACAACATGGGAATGCAAAATGATTTCGAATCGGAAGAGCTTGAAATCTACGGATATACAGAAACCACAGTGGAAACGCTGCAAAACTATCAAGACACTAATTTCTTCTATATCGTTCAAGAAGAAGATAACATCTTCAGTGAACAATTAGCAGGAAATCCTGTGTGGGAAGATCTTGCCTTTGTCCAGGAGGACCGTACTTATCAGATGCCAGGAGATGCATGGACATTCGGCGGACCATTATCTGCAGAAGTATTGGCTGAGCAGGTGGTCAACGCAGCTGTTGAAGAATAGTAAAGTGAGTGGTTTTTATGAACGCAGCAATTAAGAACACAATGATCGCGATTTTCACCTTTGGAGGTGGAATCGCGTTGTTGTGTCTTTTAACTTTTATACATATCAATCAAGGAAATGTGACGATCCCGTTAGCGACGGTTGTAGAAGCGCTTTTCAATCCTCAAGACACACTTGAACATCACACTGTGAGAATCTTACGCATGCCGCGGGCTGTAATGGGGATTATCGCAGGTGGAGCGCTGGCCGTATCCGGGGTCATCTTGCAGACAGTTACGAAAAACCCGCTGTCATCTGCCAGTACGCTTGGTATTCACTCAGGCACATATTTTGCAGTTGTAGTATCGACGATTTTCCTGCCTTTTTCGATGTTTGGCAACGGAATAATCACTGCTTTTCTAGGTGGAGTATTGACTTTCCTGTTTGTTTATATGCTGTCAGGCGGGAGTGATGCTACACCTGTACGAATGGTGCTTGCGGGGATGATTGTAACGTTTTTGTTTTCATCGCTTACTTCTGTGCTCCAGATTTTTTACGAAAATGAAACACAGGGATTGTTCTTATGGGGTTCTGGTACATTGATCCAAAACGACTGGGACGGCGTGAAGTTTTCATTGCCACTGATCATAGCTGCTGTGCTGGTTGCCTTCATTTTTGCCAGTAAACTGGACACATTGACGCTTGGGGATGATGTCGCAACTGCTCTTGGTCAAAATGTCCGAACCGTCAAATTGATTACTGTGCTTGCCGCAGTTCTGCTTACAAGTGTGACAGTTAGTATTGTAGGCCCTATCGGTTTCGTGGGTCTTGTCGCTCCTCACTTGATCAAACTTATCGGGTATCGGGCACACGTACCACTGATTATCGGTTCCTTCCTATGGGGTGGGAATGTGCTGCTGTTAGCCGACGTCCTTGCCCGGATTATCGATCCATCCTTTTCAGAGCTCCCGGTTGGTGCGATCACCGCACTTGTCGGTGCCCCTTGGCTTATCTGGCTCGTCATGCGGATGAAAAGCAGCAACAGTCAGGATACAGGGGCTATTATGGCTGGAAAGGATTCAGCTAAAGTTTCATTAGTGAAGGTGCTGCCGGCCCTTGGGCTTCTTATCATTGTGACGCTGCTTGTCAGTCTTGCTTCTGGAAATTACGGCTTTGAACCCGGTGTCGCTTATCAGGCGTTCTTCGGGGATGCGAATGAATTCATCCGTAATTTAATTGTTGATCTCCGGCTGCCCCGCGCACTCGTCGCTCTCTTCAGTGGTGCCGTGTTAGCCGTCAGTGGTCTGATCTTCCAGGGCGTACTGCGTAACCCGCTTGCCGATCCATCTGTCATCGGAATTACATCCGGGGCAGGGGTAGGAGCATTGATGACGATGTACTGGTTCAGTGTATCAGCCGTTTGGATTCCTCTAGGGGCGATGGCCGGCGCGTTAGTGTTCTTCCTCATCGTCATGGCACTTGGAGCGAAAGCGGAGTTTCAGCCAACAGTGCTGGCATTGCTGGGGATCGGAATGTCTGCTTTCGGATCAGCATTCATTCAGATTCTCGTCGTCCAATCGGATTTAGGTGTCGCTTCTGCTCTTACCTGGTTGTCTGGGACGACCTATGCAAAAGGGTGGGCTGAGCTTCTTCAATATTTGATCTGGCCGGTGATTCTGTTCGTACCGCTGCTTGCTTTTTATATCAAAACGCTCGATGTATTATCACTCGGCGATGATACAGCAAAAGGACTCGGTCTCCGCGTTGTATCTGTCCGTTTCCAGATGGCGTTAATCGCTACTTTGCTTGCTGCATGTAGTGTTGCGGCTGTGGGCTCAATCGGTTTTGTCGGTTTGATCGCTCCGCACCTTGCAAGATTGCTTGTGGGGAGTGTGAACCAGAAACTGCTGCCTGTTACAATGCTGATTGGTGGTGCTTTGCTTGTCGTGGCAGATTTGTTCAGCCGGACGCTGCTCGCTCCGAATGAAATACCGTCGGGAATATTGGTTGCCTTGATTGGTGCCCCTTACTTTCTATGGTTGATGAAAAAGCGTGCGGCATAAGTTAATGTCTGCTGGAGGTAGTTTTCCTGCTAATAATAGTTGAATAGTGAAACCAGGATAGGTGGCTTTATTACCTATCCTGGTTTTTTATCATTTTTTACTGTGCTTCCGCCTCACTGGCTACAATCTTTGCTTGATATTCTAAACAGGCATCACTATCTCTTTCATTCCAGCGTAAATATGCTATTATGAGATAAAAATGAACGGCAGGGGAGAGTTTTGTGCTAATGAATATACCATTTATCAAATGCCATGGTTCGGGGAACGATTTCATAATGATTGATGAAACGAACCAGGAATTCAATTTTACGGAAACACAGAGAAAAGACCTTTCTAAACTATTATGTGACCGAGGTAGTGGAATCGGATCGGATGGTATTCTTTTTGTCATGCCGAGTGAAAAAGCAGAAGGACGGATGCGCATGTTCAACTCGGACGGTACAGAAGCGGAAATGTGCGGCAATGGGCTGCGCTGTGTCGCACGTCACATGATTGAAAAGCTGGGTAAGCCTTCCATAACAATCGAGACAGAGAAAGCTTTGCTGTCTGTCAGTCAAGTGGATGAAATCTTCCCTGAGATCTCCACATTTTCTGTCATGATCGAACCGGTTTCCTTTGATGCTGAATCATTACCGGTGAATGTGGCTGGGGAGGAAGCAGTTGATGTGAAAATACCGGAACTATCCGACAACCTTACATTTACAGCTCTTAGTGTTCCAAATCCCCACATTGTAGCAATGGTCGATGTAGTGGACCATGAAGAACTCTTAAGAATCGGAAAAAGAGCCAATCACTTGCCGGAAATATTTCCGAATGGTGTAAACGTCAGCTTCGTACAAGTGCTGGAAAAGAATAAAATTTTTGTCCGTACCTTTGAGCGCGGGGTAGGTTTGACGAATGCTTGTGGAACAGCGATGTCAGCCTCTTCACTGGTATCAACGATGCTCGGGCCGAACGAACTTGATCGACCGATTGTCGTCATTAATAAAGGAGGTCTCGTCAACTGCCTCGTAGAAAAGAAGGAAGGACGTTTTTCTATCCAATTGCGCGGGAATGCAACAAATGTATATAGAGCCGTTGCGAAGATTGACATGGAAGCACTGACCTTCCATATGTCTGAGCAGGAATTTTTTGATGAAGAAAATGAGCTTTATAAAAAATTGGAAGCTTATGCAGCTTCAGAAATCGGAGGGTGAGACAGATGCTGAAAACATTTCATATTTCGACAAACCAACATGACCAAATGATTGACGTAACCAGTCAGGTTGAAAATTGGATTCGAGAACAAGGAATTGAAGAAGGTGTCATTGTCGTATCCTCCATGCATACGACAGCAGGACTGACCGTGAATGAGAATGCTGATCCTGATGTGAAAACAGATATGCTGCGCCGTTTTCGCGAAGTATACCCATGGGATCATCCCGAAGATCGCCATGCAGAAGGTAATACAGCCTCACATATGAAAACGAGTACCATCGGTCATGCCCAGACATTGATTGTAGATGATGGCCGGCTAGTGCTCGGCACTTGGCAGGGACTGTACTTCTGTGAGTTTGACGGACCGCGTGAGCGCAAGTTTGTAGCTAAATTGCTATAAGAGTGCGCTGCTTTAATTCATGTTTAGTCCAAAAAGCCTGTCTTTTTCTACGGAGAGACATGCTATAATTTATATTGGATAGTGATTTTTGCCAATTGAATAGGGTGTCGGCTAATCCCCATGTCTCATCGATGGAGGGGGTGATGCCTCTGAGTATGTATGAATCGTTAATGGTCATGATTGCCTTCAGTTCTTTGACTGTATCAATCCTAGGCTTAGTTGTAGCGATTTTACGCATAAAAAAATAGACTCCCTATTCTGACGTGAATGCGGGTGAGTCTATTTTTCATTTAGGCTGCGCCCTAGGCAGAGCGCTATCCGATGGGATCACAGTGACAGCTGTGGTCCCTTTTCTTATGTGTATCCTATTTCTGACTCCATCATACCACATTTTTAGAAAAAAAACAGCGCGGAACTTTTTCGTATCCGCGCTGTTTTTTGGCTGCACATTTGATTCATCCAGTTCCAACGCCTAGTCCCTCGAGGTCTTAAGTCAAACAACGCCATGGAGAAGAGCACTCCATTCTGTTGTTTGTCTTAAGCTTGTCGGGACTGATCAAGGCGTTTCCACATTTGGGTCATCCAGTTCCAGCGTCCAGACACTCGAGGTCATAAGTCAAACAACGTCATGGAGAAGAGCACTCCATTCTGTTGTTTGTCTTAAGCTTGTCGGGGCTGATCAAGGCACTTCCACATTTGGGTTAACAAATGGAATCTTTCGGGTTGGGGTTTTTCATTCCGAACATTGGGCGTAAGAATAGGGCGAGATAGGTGCCGACTAACGCCATGATCATCCAGACCCAACCGTGGAGACTGAAGGATGCGATTCCACCGAAGTATGCGCCGATGTTACAACCGAATGCGAGGCGTGCTCCATATCCCATCAGTGCACCACCGAGGATGGATGCGGTCGCAATGCCTGGTTTTATTTTTCCAGGTTTGAAATTCCCCTGGAAACTGGCTGCAATGAATGCTCCTAAGATGATACCGAAGTTCATCACACTTGTTGAGTCAGCTAAGACGGACTTGTTTAATGGAGCCGGGTCGCCGGACCAGTAAGTCCAGCTGGCAACGTCAACGCCGAACATTTGGATGAACTTGGAGCCCCAGAGTGCGAATGCTGAAGTAATGCCCCATGGATTCCCGCGGGTAGCGAGAGTCAATGCATTCAAGATGCCCAGAATGACGGCAGCCAACAGCAATGGCCAAGCACCGCGCCATATTTTCTTTAAACCGGTCGTCGTCTTAAGCGGCGCCATTTTCGGAGGGTTCTTTTTCTTAGCGATTTTCACAGTGATTCCGTAAACGCCCAGGAAAATAAGGAGTTGTAAAATCCAGCCCCCAAAATATCCGAAACCAGTTGTTTCAGCTAATGAGATGGCCGGGAGTGTTGGCGTTTCTCGCCAGAAACCGATGTGATAGGCACCAAGCACAGAGCCCGCAATGAATCCGAACAAAGTCAAGACCATGGAGGACTTCCCGCCACCGACGGTATAAAGGGTACCGGATGCGCAGCCAGAACCGAGCTGCATGCCGATTCCGAACATGAACGATCCGGCTATAACACTAATTCCTACAGGAAACACATATCCTTGAGGAGCTGTTCCTGTGAAACTGAACCCTGTTGCTAAAATGACGGCAAACAAGGTGGTTGCAACGGCAAGCATTAGCATATGAGCTTGCAAGCCTTGGACATTCCCGACAGAAATCAGCCGTCTGAACGCAGAGGTGAATCCGAAACGGGCATGTAACAGCACAAGACCGAAGGCAATTCCGATAAGAAAGAGCACTCCTTGAGTGAAAGTGGTGACACTGATAATAGATATAAATAAAAGCAGTGATACAATCGCCCCAAGCCATACAAGTGGTTTTTGGACCGGATCCAATTGATCAGTGACTGCAGAACGCTTGTTTTCTGCTACTGTTTGTTCAACTGTCTGTTGTTGCATTTATATAAACCTCCTAAATCCGATTTGTTTACTAAGTTTTAACTTTTAGTCATTCTAACCGAAGGCACGTCTATTTGTAAATCCATTTGCATAGAATGGTTGTACAAAGAGAATAGATTCAGTCTTTACGTAGGCTTAACACTACTATTGTAAGAATAGTGGTAAACTCAAAGCGTAGACAGGACAATCTATAAAAATTTTTGGAGGGATGTCTTATACCTGTCGTTTGCTCTTCTGTCACTCGCTGGTTTTTCTTTGTTTGTAAGAAAGCAAACCGAAGAACTTCCTGGCGTACCTCTGGCGCACCTCCCCCTACATAAAGACTGATCGAAAGCGACGCCTCACAAGCGTGGCTTTTTTGTTGTTGTATCAGGCAAGCAGTGATGCTATACATAATATCCTCAAGCGGCTACACTGTTTAACTTTTTATGTATGAGTTTCGATTCTAAGATTAAACTAAAAAATAGCTGGGTAAAGTATGTTGACTACATATTTATTAAAGGAGTGATTGGATGGCTAAGAAAAAAGAGTGGCACGTCATTTTTTTGTTGGACAGTAAGCGGGTTGTCACACATGACCTGGAGCTGAGTGAAGCGATGGACGAGCGTGAGGCATCTGAATTCATCGTCAAACAGCTGGACCGGGGGACTTGGTGGTTCCTGGAGGATGGTGTGGCTATTCATACGAGTGGAGTGGAAAGTTTTTATTTAGACAAATGTGCGCGTCGCACGCGTTTCTCCAGAGATTGAGGGTGATCCTTGTTTCCGTACATTACGGAGACAAGGTTTTTTTATGGGCGAACTTAAGTTACGCCGATAAAATTCGTGTGGTCTCAATTGGTTTGCACAAATAAAATCATATGAAGCTGATATTCCCACCCATCAGTCCAAAATAACAAAGGGCTGGGACAAAACACTGACTGCCCTGAAAAAGGGGAATGATAGTGGAGATTGGATCAAATGGAGCGATGGATGTTGCTAGAGCAGTGTATGCATTTATGGCTTCATAAAGAAAACCCGAACGGGTCCGTTCGGGTTTTCTTGCGGAAGAATTCTTTTGCACAGCCTCACTTCAACCGTTATGATTCCAATATTTCCACTTCAATCTGACGACGGCCGAAGTCCAGGGCATCTCCTTGTTCAGCTAAGAACACATCGATCCGATTGCCTTCGATATCGCCGCCGATATCACCAGCAATTGCTACGCCATACCCAGGCACGCGGACTTTCGATCCAAGGGGGATGACATTCGGATCGACTGCGATCACTTTTTGATCCGGATTGGCGCGAAGGTCGATTCCTGTATAGGTTTTTCCACTGCAGCCCTCACAGAAAGCGGTATAGGCTGTCGCTTCCACAGCTACGGTCCGTTTCACCTGCTCAGTAGAGGCAGACGCAGTTTTTGCTTCTGCTTCTTTTTCTTCATTAAAACGTTCATGTTCTTTTATCTTTTTATCAAGCGTAATTGATTTAGTTTCTATGTGTTGAGCGGTCTTGTCCGTTTCTTCGGCAGAAATGGGCAGACTGAAACTCATGATTAGAATGGTTGATAAAAATATGATGGCAGAGAGGTACTTGTTCATGACTGATGACCCCTTTCGTTTGTTTTACTCATTGGAGTATAACAGGCGTCTTCAGAACAAAACAAATACAAAATGCCTACATTATGATTACATTTATATGACAAAATTCACCCATGGGAAAAGAGCCGCAATCCATGGTAGCGACTCTTTTCTTTTTTTATCTGGAATTCCCTTTGGGTTTGCGTCCACAACAGGGTTTCGAGGGCTTACGTCTCGGTTGGTTTTCTTTATCACGATCTCTCATTTAGACCCTCCTCTCATGTCTGAGGTATTTCATTGTATGCACGAAAGAAAAAACCGGCCGTGCGGTTTCCCTGCATCTTTACGTATTTTTTTAAAAGGAAAAAAGGGCCTAAATACGTTGTTCAGATTCAACAGGAGGCATGCTATAATAAGTGAGGATTGTCAGAATTTATGTAAGTTTGATAGAAAAGGAGGACGGGACCATGATTGAATGTCCTCATTGTAAACATGGTATGACCGAAAGTTCCCGTTATTGCTCCCAATGTGGAAAACCTTTGAAAGGTGAAGAAAAACAGGATAGAAGGCGTCTTCTTAAGTCAAAACTCCCAGTCCTCACACCTGTGATGGTGTTGATTGTGGTGGGGGCAGCGCTTTATTTTGTGTATGCACATGAACAACAAGTGAATAAGGAAGTCAGAGCAATGAAAAAGGAAGCAGAAGAGGTTGCGCTTGCAGGTGAATACAGGGAAGCGGAGACCCTATTGGCTAATGCTGTCGATCAAAGGCCGCATGTCGATGCCTTACAGGAAGAACTGCTTAACATTCAAATTGCACTTACTTGGGATCGTAAACTAAATGAAGTCCATACTCTGCTTGAAGAAGGTTCACTTTCTAAAGCTTCAGAGCAATTGAACGCCATTGAAAAGGAACTGCAGGAGAAAGACAGTCAGCTCTTGTTGACACTTGTCCCCAAGATGAATGAGATGGATTCTCTGATGACCCTCAAGGAGGTTAATCAGGAGTTATCCAAAGTGACAGATGTAGAAGAGCTCGCTGCTAAGTTGAATACACTTTCCCAGTTGAATTTGGAGGAAGCTTCGAAAGTCAGAGAAAAAATCCATGAAAAAATAGTCAACCAGTCGACGAAGAAAGCAGAAGAAGCGGCAAATGAAAAACGCTATACAGAAGCGGTCGCCATCGTCGATCAAGGTTTGCAATATGTATCGAATGATGAAAAACTGATTCAATTGAAAGAACGGATCCAACAAGAGAAGCAAGCATTCGAACAAGCGGAACAACAGCGGATGGAACGAGCCATGCAGCAAGCGGCTGAAGATGAATTGGTGAATGAAACCGAAGCTTTGAAAGTCCTTGATTTCAATATAACTAAAGATGAATTCGGAGACTATAAAGTAAGTGGTGAGCTGGAAAGTGTGGCCACGCAAATCATCAGCACGATAACTGTGAAGTATGACATCCTCAATGCTGATGGGAAAGTCGTGCGCTCAGAGTCTGCAAAGGTCTATCCCCTATATTTGAACCCTGGAAAAAAGGGGTCCTTCGAAAAGGTCTATTATGAGCTGGAAGAAGGGGAGTATTCTGTCGAGATGACAGAGATGGAATGGTTAGTAGAATAGGAGGATGTAAGATGAAACGCTCTTGGCTGTTCAGCGTTCTTGTCTCCATCATGATTATCGGAGGCGGGATCGCGGGCGTTTTTTATATCACGAATGCTGTCCCTGAACAAATGAGCATGAGTGCGGTATTGGATGACCCCGCTAAAGAGGGAGCAGAAGGTAACGAAGTACCCAAAGAAACGCAGGACATAATCTTCGAATCGCAAAAACTCGTCGTCCAGATTGAATTGGAAGATGGAACAATCGGGTCCGGATTTTTGTATAACGAAAAAGGCGATGTCATCACGAATGCTCACGTCGTCGCAAACCAGGAGAACGTCAAAGTCGTGACGGCCGACAGTAAGAAGATGCCAGGTGAAGTGATTGGGATCAGCCGAGATACTGATGTTGCCGTTGTAAGAGTGGCGGGATTAAAGGGAAAAAAACCGCTTCCAATCAGACAAGATGGGTCTGTGGAGCTGCTTGATGAAGTGCTGGCCTTAGGGAGTCCACTTGGGCTGCAGAATACAGTGACCCGTGGAGAAATCAGTGGTCTTGACCGCACATTAGATATCGAGCCTTTCCATTATAAAAATATGTATCAGATTTCAGCCCCGATTTCACCAGGAAACAGTGGCGGCCCTTTATTGGACCGTGAGACAGGTGAAGTCATCGGCATTAATTCAGCGAAGCTTGATGAAGAAACAATCGGTTTCAGCATACCCATCGGGGATATTCTTCCGGTGGTGGAACGGTGGAGTGAGTCACCGATGAAATCACTTCCTGAATTTCCTGAGCTCGAAGAACAGGTACAATCTCCTGTAACTGGTACAGATGCGGAACAGGCCACATATCTTGTCCAGTATTTTTACGATAGTATTAACCAAGGTGATTTCGTGACGGCATATTCACTGCTCAGCAGCAGCTGGCAGGAGGACATTTCCTTCGAAGATTTCCGATCCGGCTACAACAATACGTTAACCGTTCAAGTGGATAATCTCGTCGCAGACCCTCAAGGGGATCATGTGGAAGTCACTGCTTTTCTTACTGCCGAAGAGACGGTAGAGGGAGAAGTGGAAATGAAGAAATATAAGGTCGTGTATCCAGTGAAGACTGAAAACCAATCCGTCAAGATTTGGAGCGGTAAGGGTGAAGAGTTGGATACAGAAAATGAAGAAGAATGATGGAATAGGACACTGGGACAAAAGGATTTTTCCGCTGGAAAACCCGAACGAATTTCGTTCGGGTTTTCTTTGGCTTTATGAAGCCATAAATGCATACGCCGATCCGGCATCATACTTGAGGTCACTGAAAAAGTAGGGTGTTTCCCTTTATTTAGGAGTCTTTTTTCAGTGATCTCAAGTATGTTAATGAAAATCACTCTTTTTAGTTATGCCTCGTTGCTTCCACGAGGAGCGTTCGGTGGTGACGCCTGCGGGAACAGCGCGAGCCGAAGATCCACTTGGTCAAGTGATCTTCTTGACCAAGTTAGCTGAGGCCGTGCCCGCGGCAAGCATCCACCGACAAGCGATGCGGGAGAAGCAACAACAAACTTTAACAGTTCTTCTAGATTGAAAAGGGTTTTTCAGTGTCCTCTATCATACTCCGCTTTCCGCGGGCAGGGCCTTGCCTCCTCAGTAAGCAAAGACCGCTACCTCCCGGGGTCTTCACCACGTGCTGTTCCCTATGTTGCATACGCTCCACCTGATCTATTCTACCCTATTGTTCGTCTTTTCCAATGGCAATTATCGTTTTGGCCCAGATTCTTTTGGGTGTTTAGGGGATGATATTCAAGCTACTGCGCTGATAAAATCTCTGTCACATCGATAACTTTGCTTTTACGCCGATAAATCGAATGGCATCTTCCTCTTCAACCCCAGAAGGCCCGACGTGAAAAAGGGGGATCGGTTTTGCATTATCTCTTCAGGTTTGCTTAAGCTTTTGAAGATCCCTCACTTGCATTATTCAGTTCATTAGCGGCACGTATTCCTGATTCGACAGCTCCTTCAATCCAGCCATGGAATGAGGATGTATGTTCTCCGGCAAAATGCAGCCGTCCCTCCGGGCTTGGTATGACTTCTTCGAGGTCAAGACTTTGTCCAGGGGTGAAAAGGGTGAAACAGCCGGCAGAGAAGGGGTTTCGACTCCAATTAAAGACTACACTGCTCAAATATTCTTGATAAACGATCGGTCCGTAAACCCTGCACAAATTCTCGAGAAGGACTTCAATGATTTCTTTGTCACTCAAACTGTTCCAAAGCATTGCATTTTGACCCCACGTATAGCTGGCCAGCATGACACCAGGGCCAGGTTTACCTCTGTCATGACTTGGTAAATACATAAAACGCATCGGGAGGTCAGAGGTGATGTTTCCGACAGGGTATCTTTCCCAAAAACGGCTTTTGAATTCAATGCCAACTTTGACAGCTGGTACATTGATTAGTTCCTGAATCGCTTGCCGCTTTTTAAATGATATGGATGAAAAGGGGTATACTTCTATGAATTGGAAAGTTGTGAAAGGTATAGTGGAAAGGACATAATCAGCCCTCCAACATGTTCTTTTACAATCCAGCTGGTTTTCGGCTTCGACTCTGATTTCATATTCACCTTGGAAGATTTTCTTTACTTTTTTATTGAAGTGGATATCTGAGCATAATGACGGGAGGAAAGCATATGGCAGACGATCATTTCCTCCAGTGATTTCTTTGAACTCTGTTTCTTCACTGAAAATGGGGAAGGTGATGTCTGTCAATATATCCAGGAATGAGAATTCTGGAAAACCTTCAATTCCTAACAGCAGTTTAACTTTTCGGACAGCGTTTGTAGACATCGAAGGTCCAAGTGGATTGTTACGTAAATATTCCCCCATCGCATAGTTGGAGTATTGGTCGCGTAGTTTTTCCTGCTCTTCGGGTATGCTTTTTTCATAAAGGTCCAGAAATGGCTGCACAGAAGATAGAAATAATTCTTTTGCCGTTTTTCCTCTCTCCCAAGGAAGAAGGGGAAAGTCCAGTAAATCTGGATTTTCTTTATAATCCTCCTGGAATAATTGTTTTCCATTGATGAGCAGGAGGTCATCTGGTGTGGTATTCAAGAAAGGCTGAGTGGGCAGCTGGAATTTACGGATATACTCTTGGACGAGTACATGATTTGAAGGAAGACGCATTGCTCCGACATCGATATAATTCCCATAAGTAAAAGGTTTTCTAACCGTATACACTCGACCGCCGATTCGGTTGTTCCCTTCTAATATTGTCACCTGGTGACCTGCTTGTTTAAGGAGCTGTCCCGCCACAAGCCCCGCCATTCCTGCCCCGATAATCAGTATCCGCTTTTTTCTAGCTGCTTTGGGCAGACCTTGTTGAATAATGTGTAAAAAATCATCCGGATAGGATAGCTTTTTTGTTTTTGCCATATAAGAACCCCCCATATACTATTTATTCACTTGAAGCGAATAAAAGTATGGGAATAATTCCCTTGTTCGCAGGGAATAATTTTTCCCTTTTTATCATCAAATGAAAAGGGAGGGGTTTATCATGCAATATCCACCGATCAGACAGTCAGGAAGAGAAGCGGGAGCAAGCAGAATCCTTAAGGTTAATGGAGTCGGAAAAGTGCAATCGCGCCCGGATACGGCGAATATTCAAGTCGGTGTCGTGACCCAGGATATGAACTTGGAAAAAGCTCAGCAGGACAATGCGAGTGCGATATCTCGTGTCAAAGAGCAATTGATCGCTGTGGGAATTGCCGAAGAAAATATACAAACGGCGGATTACTTCATTTTTCCTGAGTACGATTATGTTGACGGTAAACAGGAATTCCGAGGTTACCAAGTGACACATACTCTTGGTATCACTATAGATGACATTGACCAAACAGGGTATATCATTGATACAGCGGTCGCAAATGGAGCGAACCGTGTATCGAATATTGAATTCACGGTCAAAGACCCTTATGCTGACTACCAGGAAGCCCTAAGGATTGCTTTAGGTAATGCATTAGCCAATGCGCAGACCATTGCGAATACAATGAGATTGAAGCTCGACCAAACTCCTGTGAAGATTATGGAGATCGGAACTACGCCTGCCTCCCCAGCCCAGAGCTTCAGTAAGACCCAGGTAATGAGTGCGGGCGCCACGCCAATTGCGCCCGGGACACTTGAGACTGTAGCAAGGGTTGAGGCGCATTTTCAATACTTACCATGATTTTCAGATTGAAGGGGAGGGGACGTGGCACTTCTGAAGTCTATCAGAAATCTTATCATAGACTTCAGAAGTGAAGAGGAGGATAGATAATGTACGGGCTGACTTCTCTCCATTAGATTGAAATAAGGGATATCAGTAGTAATCAATGCTGGAGGAAACTGATATTTCACCTACATAAGTGTAATGGACTACAGTCGATGAGGCTGTGGTTTTTCAGTGTGTTCAAGAGCAGCTTTCTGCCGCAGGATCTTAGTTCCCGACCTGATCATCCACTATTTTAAAAGGGCGACTAAGGGGTGTTTGTGCTTTTGAATGCGGGTATTTTATGCTGCAGGTTCTACATTTATGCTGTAAATATTTTTCGTTTTAGAGGGACATTTTTTCTCTGGGCGCATAAAATATAACTAAAACTAAAAAAGTTGCACAAAGGAAAAACATCATTTACAATGAACATTAGTTAATGTTCGAATTGAAGGAGTGGAATTATGGAAAATTTACTACTGGCTTTCGGGCTGACGCTCTTTGCAGGGTTAGCCACTGGGATCGGGAGTGTGCTGGCGTTCTTTACGTCCACGACGAATACAAGGTTTCTTTCCCTGGCACTCGGATTCTCTGCAGGAGTGATGATTTATGTGTCGATGATTGAGATCTTTTTCAAAGCCCAAGAATCTCTCGTCCATGCATTAGGAAATGAACAAGGGCATTGGGTTACTGTGGCTGCTTTCTTTGGTGGGATGGTCGTCATCGCACTTATCGATAAATGGATACCAAAAGCAGGAAACCCACATGAAGTGAAAAAAGTCGAGGATATGACAAAGGGGAATGCCGGGGTAAAAGATCCTGACCTGTTGAAAATGGGTACATTCACAGCCCTCGCGATTGCAATTCATAACTTTCCGGAAGGGATTGCAACGTTTACCGCTGCTTTGAATGACCCAACGCTTGGGATCGCCATTGCTGCTGCCATTGCTATTCATAATATCCCGGAAGGAATTGCCGTCTCGGTTCCTGTCTATTTTGCTACAGGGGATAAGAAAAAAGCGTTTAAACTGTCCTTTCTGAGTGGATTGTCAGAGCCGGTGGGCGCGATTCTTGCGTACTTATTGTTAATGCCATTCTTGAATGAAACGATGTTTGGAATTCTTTTCGCTGGTGTCGCTGGAATCATGGTATTCATTTCATTGGATGAGTTGCTTCCGGCTTCCAGGAGGTATGGAGAAGCGCATTTATCCATTTATGGGGTCGTCGCCGGTATGGCGGTCATGGCACTGAGTCTATTGCTTTTCATTTAGTCAAAGGATTATAAAAAATCGAAGTGAAAAAATTTTGCTAAGCAAGAAAACCCCTTCAAGATTGATTCCTGAAGGGGTTTTCCTATGTCAGCACGTTTTTTCTTCCCATAAGTCCCGGATGGTCTGTTTGATGGTGTCCTTCGGTTGTTGGACGATCCGCCAGTTGAGGTGGATGAGGTCTGATTCTTTTATCCCCAGCCTTATGCTGTCTTCTTCGATTTCTATGTCGTGGTCAGTCAAAGTGGGCAGTTTTTGTTCCGATTTTTCCCGGAACCAGATTTTCGCCTTTTGGATGAGCAGCCGCTGTGCTTCATCTTTCGAAAGGACTTTAGGGTAATGATAATAGAATTTACTTTTTTGAAAGCGGAAGGAAGGTTCATCCTCGTTTGAAATTGGTTCTGAAAACAGTTGGTAAGAACGGCCTAGATAAGAGATTCTCTGTTCATCGTCCAGTGTCAATTGATCGATGTGATAAAGGTCAGAATGGGTTTCCTGCCATTTTTGTTTGATCCATAACGCTTTTTTCCGAATGAAAGCTTCAATTCGATCCTCAGATTTCTGTTTGGCAGCTGTTACGTGCACTCCGTTCAAATCATCCAAATATATTTTGATATAAGAAACATCATATTTCCGCTCAAGTTGGTAAGTAATATTTGTTTTTCCGTATGTAATTGCTGGCATAGGGATTCCCCTTTCGTGTTTTCATTTTAATCCAGGGTTGTGCAGGCGTCAAAAAAAGCGCCCCTGGCAAAGGACGCTTTTGGACTGGAGTTAGATAGGACCTTACATGTTTCTTTGGCAAAAAGGGGAAGGGATCGTTTCCCTGAAATCTATCGGTACACTGTAAGGGTGGGACGAATGCCAGTTATAATGTAATGTTTGTTTTCCTTTTTTGAAAATCTACACCTTCATAATACGTGTTTTTGACAAGCACATTCGGGCCGAGGCACTGAACGGCAGGACAATGACAGTTGAGGTTCTTAGCCGTATCTGTTTGCATCCATTCTTGATAAGCATCCTCAAGCTTCTTATCCTGAATGTTACCGAGTCCGGGCTCATCACCGAAATCGGTCACGATGATATCACCACTGAAAATATTGACGTTGAGACGGGAGCGTCCATCCGGGTCATTACGTACCGTAACATTCTTTTCCTTGTACAAACGTTTTAGCATGCTCAAATCTTCCTCTGATGTGCTGCAAGGATAATAAGGTAAGGTTCCGAACAGCATCCACGTGTTTTCATCGCGGTGGTCGAGAAGACGGTTGATTCCTTCACGCATTTCTTCCAGACTCAATGTTTCCAGACTGCTGGCGAAATCGACAGGGTACATCGGATGAATTTCGTGTCTGGCACACTTCATTTCTTTGACATGATCATGGATAGACTCCAGATACGGGAAGGTCCGTTTGTTGAGCATTGTTTCCGCTGATACCATCACACCTTCTTCTGAAAGCCGCTGTGAATTTTCGACCATCCGATCGAAATATTTCTGTCGGTTTTCTTCGGAAGGCTTCCGTTCCATACGAGCGAAACCTGTATGAATGAATTCTTCAATCGTTCCCCAGTTATGTGAGATATGTAAAACATCAAGGTATGGAATGATCGGAATATATCGTTTGTAAGGGAGTGTCAAATTGGAGTTGATTTGTGTGCGCACTCCTCGTTCATGGGCATATTTCAACAATGGGAGAACATAGTTGTCGACAGACTTTTTCGACATCATCGGTTCACCGCCTGTAATACTCAATGTTCTCAGGTGAGGGATTTCATCGAGACGTTCACGGATCAGGTCCATCGGCAATGCTTCCGGATCTTTCGCCTGCAGTGTATAGCCGACGGCGCAGTGTTCACAGCGCATGTTGCACAAGGTGGTGGTTGTAAATTCAATATTGGATAACTTCATTTCACCATGTTCCTGGACATCCATGTACGCTTCCCATGGATCATAGGAAGGAGTAAGCTCTTGAAGCTTCATGTCAGTACTCATAGGTTATGAAACTTCCTTTCTTTTAAAATTCGGTTGTAGACAAACCTTTCTCATTTTAACATTATTCAACCGAATACTATACCATTCCTTGCTTAAAACCTAAGTTAATATTTTTATGAATAAGTAAACGATTACTGGTGTGGAGAGAGGTTCATGTTGGTGAAGGCCAATTTCAACAAAAAGGAGATTTGGTGTGTGATAGCGAACAATAGGGGGTAAAGCAAGGAATAAAGGAGAGTAGTTGAATGAGCCAAACCGTTTTGATCACCGGATCTTCCAGTGGGTTCGGTTACCATACCACTATTAAATGTGCAGAAAAAGGATTTAAGGTCATCGCGACGATGAGGAATATGGAGAAAGCCTCTGTATTTGAAGATGGGACCCTGGCCCCTGAAGTCAGAAACCTGATTGAGGTCTGGCCGTTAGATGTAACGGACATAGATTCTATAAAGCGATTTGAACAACAACTGGAGAGCTTGGACAGGCTGGACGTACTCGTGAACAATGCG
This sequence comes from Halobacillus litoralis, assembly GCF_004101865.1. Classification (NCBI taxonomy): domain Bacteria; kingdom Bacillati; phylum Bacillota; class Bacilli; order Caryophanales; family Bacillaceae; genus Halobacillus; species Halobacillus litoralis. Next base: position 694,498 of record NZ_CP026118.1, on the reverse strand, counting down.
GGCTTTGCGATTGGCGGTTTCCTCGAACAAGTACCTCTGGAAGCTTACCGACGCCAATTTGAAACGAATGTATTCGGGGTGATCGGTGTCACCAAAGCTGTGCTCCCTTTGATGAGGAGACAAGGACGGGGGAAAATCTTTAACGTAAGCAGTGTCAGTGGACTGATCGGCTTCCCCGGCCTCTCCGCCTATGTAGCATCTAAACATGCACTCGAAGGACTATCCGAAAGTCTACGCTTTGAAGTCCGGCCTTTTGGTATTGATGTCGCATTGATTGAACCAGGTTCTTATCAGACGAACATCTGGTCCTCTGGCATGGAATTGCCTGACACTGTCCATGATCCTGATTCGCCATATTCAGACTACACGAAAGGCCTCTGGAGTGCTTTGAATGAAGAATCCCATGAAAAGCCGGGGAAGGTAGCTGATTTTATGGCAGACCTTATGCAAAAGGAGCAGCTGTCTAAACTCCGTTATCCGATTGGATCCGGGGTAAGGATGAATGTGTTTATGAAACGAATCCTTCCGTGGCGGTGGTTGGAGAGAACAGTGTTGAAAAAAATACTTGGAACCGAAAAATCAGAAGGAGAGAAGAGATATGGAACAAAGTATCGTGATGAATGGAGCGGAAGACATACGGTTTGAAGGGAATGAGGTGGGCATTCTGCTTTGCCACGGGTTTACAGGCACGACTCAGAGTATGAGGCCATTAGCGGAAGCCTATGCGAGAGAAGGCTACACCGTTCATTGTCCTCGTTTAAAAGGTCATGGGACCACCCCTGAGGATATGGAATCTACTTCTTATAAGGAGTGGATCCGCTCTGTGGATGAAGCATACCAGTGGTTGACTGAGAGGTGTTCCACTGTTTTCGTTGCCGGATTATCGATGGGTGGTGCGCTTGCCTTGTATATAGCAAGTCAGTATGAAGCAGTCAAAGGGGTCATTCCCATTAACGCCGCCATCCAAATCCCGGCCTTTGAAAGCAGTATTTCATCGGAAGAGCGGTTTTTGGATGCCATCGGTTCGGATATTAAAGACCAGGGGAGTCATGAACTCGCCTATGATCGCACCCCGGTTAAATCGATTGAAGAGCTTGTCCGTCTGATGGATCAAGTAAAAGAGCGACTTGATGCTATACATTGTCCCATCATGATTTTCGTTTCAGATGAAGACCATGTCGTACCACCGAATAATTCAGAAGTGGTCTTTGATTCCGTCTTTTCGGAGCATAAAGAAATCATTCACTTAGAAAACAGTTACCATGTTGCGACACTGGATTACGACCAGGATTTAATCATAGAAAGAAGCCTCGAATTTTTCCAGATGTACACGAATACTAAAGGCTGAGATAAGAGTATTTCCGGGGCAATAAGATAATCTTTGTAATTAATCCGAAAGTCTATTATAATAGTAGACAAATCAAGAAAAGTAACGGTATAAAGCCTTCAAGGGGAGCCTTCCGGCTGAGAGTGAACTCTTCGTTCTTACCCTTCGAACCTGTCAGTTAATACTGACGCAGGGATGGCGGCTTTTTTGATGGTGCAATGCATTTGGGACTCCTCCATCAGGAAGCTTCCCTATTTGGCATTGCTTTTTTTGTGTCTTTCTACAGGAGGTAGGTCAGATGAGGAATCGTCGTGTTTTATTTTTAGTAGAAATTGCTATTTTTTCAGCATTAGCGTTGTTGTTGGATATTTTACCTTTTCTATCTTTCAAATTATGGGCGCAAGGGGGTTCTATTTCCCTTGCAATGGTGCCTGTGTTCATCATGGCATTCAGGTGGGGAATCAAAGGCGGCATGGCCACAGGCGTCTTATTAGGAATCTATCAAATCTTAACAGGAGCCTATATCATCACGCCGGTACAGACGATTTTAGATTATATCATTGCCTTTGCTGTCATCGGGGTAGCGGGATTTGTTGCCAAACCATTATGGAAAGCGATTAAAGCCAAAGAGTCGAAAGCATTGGTTGGCTGGATCGTTTTTGGGTGCTTCGTCGGAAGTTTGTTACGCTTTATCGGTCACTTTACTGCCGGGATTGTTTTTTACGGGGAATTTGCCCCGGAAGGACAGCCGGTGTGGCTCTACTCACTCGTCTATAACGGGGGATATATGTTGCCTGCTTTTATTTTGAGTAGTATTGTGGTCAGTCTGTTATTCGTGCAGCGTCCTAAATTATTGATGCATTAAGCCGTTGTGGCGGGACAAAAGAATTTTTCATAAAGAAAACCCGAACGAAAATTCGTTCGGGTTTTCTTTATGAAGTAATAAATGCATAGCCGCTGCGTCAACATACTTCGCTTCTTTTTATGTTAGAAATTTCAGGTCGTAAATGAGAGGAAGCTAACACTGAAATTCGACAAATTTTGTTTGAGAGGTTTGAAATGGAGGGGGATGGTGAAAATAACTAAGCGCTCTAAAAAGTGGAGGGGATTGTTGTGCAGCGTTTGAAAAGATTTTATAAAAGCAAATGGTTTTGGATTGTACTTATCTTTCTAATTATTATCAGTTTGACGATTGCGTATCATACATCGTGGAAATCACTACCGGAAGGGGTTTCCTATGAGGGGGAAGAGCACTCCATGGATACTGTGGAGTTTTTTCGGGATTTGACCTATGAGAATGACGAAGGGGAAACCGTTCATGAGTTGGAAATTTTCGAAGAAATCAACCGGACGATCTCTGAAGCTGAGAATTTTATCGTTTCAGACATGTTTTTATTCAACGGATATACCAGTGGAAAACATGACTTTCCTAAAATCTCAAAGAATCTGGTAGATGCAATTCTCAAGAGGAAAGAAGAAGTGCCAGATTTAAAAGTGGTATTTATTACAGATAAGATCAATACGGTTTATGGCTCTTATGAATCAGAAACGATCCGTCGTCTGGAAGATGGTGGCGTGGATGTTGTATTAACAAATCTGGATAAGCTGCGTGATTCCAACCCTGTTTATTCAAGCGTTTGGCGCGTGTTTTTTTCCTGGATGGGGACAGGTGATGATGGGTGGATCAAAAATCCATTTTCCAAAGATGCACCTGAGGTAACATTGAGGTCCTATATGAAATTGTTGAATATCAAAGCGAACCATAGAAAATTATTAGTTACTGAGAATTCGGCCATCGTTTCAACAGCTAACCCACATGATGCCAGTGGTTTTCACGAAAATGTAGCATTCAAAATGGATGGTCCGATCATTAAAGATATATTAGAAGCGGAAGAAGCGGTTGTGAATTATTCAGGTGAGGCAGATTTCCCTGACTATGAAAATCGCAGCTGGGAAGAACAGGAAGGGCCGCTTACGACTCGCTTCGTGACGGAAGGCAAAATATATCATGCTATTTTAGACGAACTAGCGAATGCTGGTGAAGGCGATCAAGTCTGGTTAGGAATGTATTACCTGGCAGACCGGAAAATTATCGATGAAATGGATAAAGCCGCGGACCGGGGAGCTGTGGTGAATATCGTTATGGATCCGAATACAACCGCATTCGGTCACGAGAAAACCGGAATTCCTAATTTACCTGTTGCGGCAGAGTTGAAGAATTTAGGTAATGATAACATCAACCTTCGTTGGTATGATGTGAACATGGAACAGTATCATACGAAAATGCTGTATATCGACAAAGAAGAGGAAGATGTCATCATTGCAGGGTCAGCCAATTATACAAGGAGGAATTTATCCAACTTGAACTTGGAAGCAGATGTAGTGATCAAAGGACCTGGAGAGGAAGAAGTATTCCAGGAAGTCGACGAATACTTCAACAGGATTTGGGAAAACGAAGACGGTCATTATACTGCTGATTATAAAAAATATCAGGATAAATTGACGGGAATTCGTTATGCGTCGTATTATCTGCAGAAATGGACATGGTTCACTACGTATTGATTGAAAAAAGCTCGCAGATTTTATATGAGACCTTTGAAAAACCTTTTAAAATATAGAGGTGCTGTTAAAGTTTTTTGTTGCTTCTCACGAATCGCTTGTCGGTGGATTTTTGCTGAGGCTGTTCCCGCAGGTGTCACCACCGAGCGCTTATCGTGGAATCAACAGAGGTTCATCTAAAAAGAGTGATTTTCTTTGATATATCAAAGAAAATCACTCTGCGTGTACAAGGTCCGGTGGCGATATTCATCGTCTACGAATACTAAAGTTCATGGAGGAGTAAGAGCACGAATGTCTCATCGAAATAAAAAAGCCGAGTTGAACGGTAAATCGTCCAACTCGGCTTTTTTGTTGATGCATAACTCAGATAGTTGCAGTTCTTCAGTAGCCTCATGTTATAGCTGTGGGCTTTTTTAAGCTTCCAGGGTTCACCAATTTGCTTTTTTAGTGGGTTTTGAATGGACAAAAAAGCAGCAACTTTATTTATTAGGATGTTCATTCATTGAACTCTTAGATAAGAGATTCCGCTTTTTCCGGGTTCGTCACGATCAAGAGGACTTTCCCTTCATCCATGTCTTCTTCGTATTCTTCTGCTTCCTTTTGGGAAAAGCCCATTTCCTGTAACTTAATACGGAGCTCATCGCCTTGCTTATTGAAAATATTGCTGAGCACATTTGTTAAATCCTGTTCAGAGAGTCCAATCGTATTGGCGTTGACATTTTTAGCAATCCGATCTGTACGGTCATCATCATGCGAGAGGATGTAAATCTCTTTATTATCGATACCTTTATCCTTTAATGATTTGATGTCTTTCATCAAAATTTCGTCATTTGTATATTCGCGAATCAATGGTTTCATTAGTAATCTCTCCTTTATATGAAGTTACTATGGTGCATTCCCGTTTTATTTTCAAAGAAACTTATCGACCACTTTTTGATACTTTTGGAGGATTTCAGAGTGGTGTATCGAAAATTTAAAGATATGGAGGGAAGAAAATGAAACAAAAACGTTCTGATATTATAGCTACATTCTCAATCGTCGCCCATGATCCGGCAACAGGAGAGTGGGGTGTTGCTGTCCAATCTAAATTCCTTGGGGTAGGGGCTGTTGTCCCATGGGCAAAAGCAGGAGTAGGCGCAGTAGCTACGCAAGCTTTCGCTAACCCAGCCTATGGTCCTGAAGGTCTTGGATTGCTTGAGCAAGGGCTGTCCGCATCTGAAGTCGTTGAAAGGCTTACATCAAAAGATCCTCATTCAGAGGACCGCCAAGTAGGTATTATTGATAGCAAAGGTCGCTCTGCCAGTTTTACGGGTGAAAATTGTTACGACTGGGCTGGGGGGAAAGCGGGCACGAACTATGCAGCCCAGGGGAATATTCTAGTGAATAAAGAAACTGTCACGGCTATGGGTGAAACATTTGAAAAAGCACAAGGCTCACTGGCTGATCGTCTTCTAGCAGCGATCAAAGCCGCACAAAATGCAGGCGGAGATAGTCGTGGCAAACAGTCGGCTGCATTATTGGTAGTCAAAGACCAGGCAGGATACGGAGGTCTCAGTGATGTGGCTGTCGATCTTCGCGTTGACGACCACCCTGAACCGATTGAAGAGCTGGACCGGATTTACCAGCTTCAACAATTATATTTCGGAGCCTCTGAGGACTCGGATGTCGTGGAAATAAATGAAGAACTGAAGGAAGAGGTTGCCAACCGTCTTCAACATTTTCAATATCTTTCAAAAGGCGAAGTTTCGGATGATGAGTTTCACGAAGCTTTGACAACGTATTTGCATACGGAAAATTTTGAAGGACGTGAGCAGAAGCGTGGGTATATTGATTTAAAGGTATATGAGTTTATGAAAAAACAAACGTAAAATCAGCCGTATCCATAGTGGATGCGGTTTTTTTAAGCCGATAAACCATCTGGGTTTTCCTGAATACCTATTATGAAGAAAAAATGCAGGGCATAGGTGACGGTTTAGGTTTCAAAAAAGGAATAGCATTGACATAACTATCTAGTTGGATTAATATCTAATTAGATAAATGACTAATTAGGTGGTGGATCATGCAGTTAGAAAAAATGGTCAAGTTCCATAAAGCTGTCGGTGATACAACACGGCTGCGCATTATCGCGCTGCTAAGACAAGGACCGCTTCACGGACAGGCAATCGCAGGTAAGTTGGGTTTACGACCTCCCACAATCACTCATCATTTGAAAAAACTTAAAGAGACAGGGATGGTCTATTCACGGAGGGACAAAAATACGATTTATTTTTACTTAGATGAGCGGAGACTGGAATCGATGACTACTGCCATCTTGAGGATTGGAGATGAAAGTTCGATGAAAGCAGAAGAACTGTACATGGAGGAGAAAGATCAGGTGAAAATCATTCAAAATTTCGTGTCTGTAGAGGGCCGATTGAAACAGATGCCAAGACAATTGAAGAAGAAGCTTGTCATTCTATCCTATTTTGTCCAATGGTTTGAACAAGGAAAAACGTATGATGAAAAGGAAGTGAATGAATACATTCAAACATTTTTTGACGATTTTGCGACGGTCAGACGCGAATGGGTGATGCAGCAGTTCATGTATCGAGAAAATAATCGATACGAATTGAATCCCGTAGAAATGTGGCCGATGGTCGTGAAGCGATGACCTATCAGAGGTGCGTCTGGTTTTCACGTGCAGATAGGCTGCGCGTTGTAAAAGCTTTTACTCTGAAAATAAGCCCATGAAAAAGCGATTCGTGATCATCGACTGCCATGTTTAATAAAAGTAGGTTATGGAGGGCGGCTTTGGCTGCCCTTTTTTCTCGGACAACTAATTAGATGTGCATCTAATTGAAAAGAGGAGGGTATGATATGATTCACCGTCATCCTTATCGGTATTTGTTTTATTCAGGGATTGCTAATGGAGTGGGAGATCGTTTCAGTCAAGTTGCTGTACTAACACTCATTCTTCAGCTGACAGGAGCAGGTCCTGCGGTCGAGCTGCTTCGGGTGTACGTGTCGTTCCTTATTTGCTGTCCTTTGGCTGGGCCGAGTCACTGGTGAATATTCAACTCGGTTTGAGGATGGTTGCTGCTGGATACTTGCTTGATCACATAGGGGAACGCACACTTGGTTTTTTAGGTGGAAGCTTGGGGATATCAGGGAGTATCCTCTCCTTTGTCTATATTTCTTTTAAAAAAATCCACCAAGATATTTAATATTCTGAATTATCTCCGAAATAATAGATAGATAGAAAACATAGGGGGATATCAAATGAAGTTTTTCAGGAGTGTGAACCGTTTTTTCACAAAGCGTATCCAGCGCCAGTTCTTATTTCCATTTTTATTTTTGATCTTATTGACAGGTGTGGTGGTCGCTTCCACAAGCTATTGGTTCAGCTTGAATAATACAACGGAAACGATGACAGAAAATATCGAACGTCAAATGGGTTCAATGAGTGATTCGTTTGATACGATGTTCAATACGATCAGTCATAACGTCGATCGCTATGCGGAAAATCCGCTATTAGCTGATCCGTCGAGTAATCAAGAGGAGATTTTCAATCAATTTGAGCAAACGAGAGCATCGAATCCATCGATTTTAAATATTTACATGGGAGAGCAGTCGACGAAGGACATGCTTATTTATCCGAAAACGGAGCTTCCTGATGATTACGATCCCACGACTAGACTATGGTATGAAAAGTCTTTGGAAAACCTCGGGGAAGTCATTTGGACGGAGCCATATGTAGATGCAGCCTCTGGGGACACTGTCGTAAGCGCCGCTCGTGCGATTGAGAGCGGAGGAGATGTGTCTGGTGTCTTTTCCATCGATTTCACTGTGACGACATTGTTCGAGATGGTTGATGATGTGAAGATCGGTGAAACCGGCCACAGCGTGATGGTCAGTGATACAGGTGTCTTCTTGGTCCATCCAAACAAGGATATGATTGGTGAAAGTGCTGAAGGAACTCCGTATTATTCGGCCATTGCTTCTAGTGAACAAGGATCTTATGAGTTCACTGAGGACGGGGAGAAAAAAGTAGCCGCATTTGCTACAAACCCGCAGACTGGATGGAAGATGATGGGGATTGTCAACGTCTCTGACTTTCAACAGCAGGCAAGTCAGATCCTTCTGCCCATCGTCATTGTATTGATTGTCGTCATTTTAATATCCTTGCTAATTGCTGTCATGCTGACGCGTCATCTTACTAAACCGATTAAGCAATTGCAGCAGTTAATGAGCAAGGCAGGACAAGGGAACTTTTCCATTCATGCCAAAATGGACCGTTCGGATGAAATCGGTGATCTTTCCAACGACTTTCAACATATGACCGATTCGATTCAATCGTTGTTGAAAAAAGTGAAATCTTCCTCTGGCCTTGTAAGTGATTCGGCGGAAAATATGCTGGCGAATGCCGAGCAAAATACAGCCGCTTCCAATGAAATTTCCAGGGCGATCCAGGAAATCGCGACGGGTGCTCAGCATCAAACAGAGCGGATGGATGAGAGTGTGGAATCTTCTAAAGCGCTGTCTGATACGATCAACGGTGTCGTTTCACAGAGTGAGCAATTAAAACAAAAATCTGATCATTTGGCGAATCGCTCAGAAGAGGCTAAACAAATTGTATCCACCTTGCGCAAACATTCAACAGAAACGAATCATATGACAAATGAAATGAAAGACTCGATTGAAGACTTGCAAACAAGCTCTGAAAATATCAATCAAGTCGTCAGTACCATATCTAATATTGCCGGGCAAACCAATTTGCTTGCACTGAATGCAGCCATTGAAGCTGCTAGAGCAGGCGAAGCAGGCAAAGGTTTCGCAGTCGTTGCTGAAGAAGTACGCAAGCTTGCCGAGCAATCAGAGGATGCCCTGAAAGATGTCTCTGAAATGATCGATCAAATGCAAAACCGTACGGAACAGATTGTGCAATTGATTGAAGATACGGGGCGAGTGGTGAAAGACCAGGAGCAGTCGGTCAATGAAACCGAAGAATCTTTCGATGATGTCTTCCAGCATGTATCTGAGAGTGTGACGGCAATCAATGAAATCATCCGTTCCATGAAATCGATGAGTACGAAAAAAGATAATCTAGTCGGAACGATTGATGAAATCAGCACGATCACTGAGCAGACGGCTGCGGCTTCTGAAGAAGTTTCCGCTTCTGTCCAGGAAAGTAATGCGGCAATGGAGCAGTTGAATATGCTGGCAGAGGATTTAGAACAAGTCGCAACAGGTATGGAAGAAGAATTAGAAAAATTCGATGTAGAGGAAGGAACTGAAGACGAAGAAAGAGAAGTTGTAAAAATAGAGGAAGTAGAAACACCTTATGATCAAAAGGCTGGTTAAACCAGTATGCGCCTGGCACCCTAGTTGGTGGACAGGCGTTTGTCATGACCGGAAAAAGGGAAAGGAAAGATAACCTGTTTATAGGTTAAGGAGGTGGACGAATGACTACCCGGTCCTGGAAAATTCAACGCTACGATCATGACGTTCACCAGGAAGTGGATGATGAAGTGGCTTCAGAATACCCACTGACGGTGGTGGTCAATGACAAGGAATTTGCCACAATGGTCTGCACACCAATGAATTTAGAAGAGCTTGTCATCGGTTTCCTCGCATCGGAAGGAATTATCCGTACATATGAGGAAATCGAGCGATTGACGATAGACGAAGACCGTGGCTTTGCTTATACGCAAACTTCCAAGGATATTCCGATACGTACAGACGTCCAAAAGAGATGGCTTGGGTCATGCTGTGGAAAAAGTCGTGCGTTTTATTTTCAAAATGATGCCACCACAGCAAAGACGATCATGGACTCTTTTACCATTACTCCCTCGGAATGTTATGACTTGATGGAGAGTTTCCAATTGGAGGCGGGGATGTTCCAACGGACAGGTGGGGTACACCAAGCAGCTATAGCTTCGCCTGAGGGACTGTTGAAAACTTACGCCGATATCGGGCGTCATAACGCGCTTGATAAATTATTTGGTTATCTATTGAAAGAGAAGGTGAAACGCAAAGGGAAAGTGATTTTATTCAGTGGGCGGATTTCATCTGAAGTCCTTTTGAAGATTTCCAAAATAGGACTTGGTCTTCTGTTATCAAAATCTGCTCCTACAGATCTGGCACTGGAGTTGGCCGAGGATTTGAACATCACCGCTGTCGGTTTCACCCGGGGACAAAGGATGAATGTCTACACACATCACAGACGGGTCCAGGCACCTGTCCAAGGAGGTCAACGGCTTGAATGAACACACAGTAGTAACAATTAATGGAAAAGAGTATTTGGCTGATCCAAATCAGAATTTATTGGACTTGATCAATAAGGCGGACGAACAGATTCCACAAATTTGTTATGACGAATCACTTGGACCGATACAAACATGTGATACATGCATCGTCCAAGTAGACGGTGAGTTAGTACGTGCCTGCGGCCAGAGTGTAAAGGCAGGAATGAAGGTCCAGACGAAACTACCTCATGTACATAAAGCACAGAAAGAATCCCTGGACCGGATTTTAGAGAAGCACGAGTTGTATTGTACGGTTTGCGACTACAACAATGGGGCATGTGAGATTCATAATACGATGGCGGATTTCGGTTTAGAGCACCAATCCCGCCCTTTTCAGCCCACTAGCTATGATAAAGATGAGTCTGGTACGTTTTACCGTTATGATCCTGACCAGTGTATCCTATGTGGCCGATGTGTGGAGGTCTGCCAGGATGTGCAGGTGAATGAAACACTGACAATCGACTGGGAACGCCAGGAACCACGGGTCATTTGGGATAATGATGTCCCCATCGATGAGTCCTCATGTGTAAATTGCGGCCAATGTTCTACTGTCTGTCCTTGTAATGCCATGATGGAAACAGGAATGGAAGGAGAGGCAGGCTTTTTGACGGATCAAGAACCAGGAATTTTGAAATCGATGATCCAATTGACGAAAAAAGTCGAGACCGGTTATGGACCATTGTTTGCGGTCTCCGATACGGAGGCGTCGATGCGCGAAGAGCGGATCGATAAGAAAAAAACGGTCTGCACCTATTGTGGTGTCGGCTGTACGTTTGATGTCTGGACGAAGGGGCGTCAAATCCTGAAGGTTGAGCCGAACGCCGAATCACCAGCGAACGGTATTTCCACTTGTATCAAAGGGAAATTCGGTTGGGATTACGTCAATAGTGAAGAGCGACTGACTAAACCGCTCATTCGCCGTGGCGATCATTTTGAAGAAGTAGAATGGGGAGAAGCGATTTCCTTCGTAGTGGAGCGAATGAGTGAAATCAAGGCAGAAAAAGGAGCCGATCATCTTGGTTTCATCTCTTCTTCCAAAGCCACGAACGAAGAGTCATATTTGATGCAGAAGTTCGCCCGCCAAGTTATTGGGACCAATAATATTGACAACTGCTCCCGCTATTGTCAGGCTCCGGCAACAAAAGGACTGTTCAGAACGGTCGGGTATGGCGGAGATTCAGGAACGATCGATGATATCGCTGCAAGCAACCTTGTCCTGACCATCGGTTCGAACACAGCTGAATCCCACCCGGTGCTCGCATCCAGAATTAAACGATCTCAAAAACTTTTCGGTCAAAAATTGTTCGTCTTTGATTTGCGAAAACACGAAATGGCTAAACGGGCCGATCGGTTCTTTCAACCGAAATCGGGTACTGATCTTGTCTGGTTGTCAGCTGTAACGAAATACATCCTTGATCAAGGGTGGGAGGATCAAGACTTTTTGAAAGAGTGGGTCAACGGTTTTGATGAATACCGTGAAAGTCTCGAACCGTTCACATTGGAATACGCATCTGATCTCACCGGCATTGCTGAAGAAGATTTGAAATCCCTGGCCCAAGAGATTGCGAAAACAGAGAAGGTGGCGATTTGCTGGGCGATGGGTGTGACCCAGCATATGCTTGGCAGTGATACGAGTACAGCGATCAGTAATCTTTTGCTGATCACTGGCAATTATGGCAAGCCTGGCACTGGGGCCTACCCGCTCCGTGGTCATAACAATGTACAAGGGTGCAGCGACTTCGGAAGCATGCCGAACTTTTTCCCGGGATATGAGGAAACGACTGATGATGAAGTCCGTGGCAGATACGAAAAGGCATGGGACGTCCAAATTCCGAAAGAACCGGGCATGGACAACCATGAAATGATCGAATCCATACACAACGACGACCTTTCAGCAATGTATGTGATGGGGGAAGACACCGGAATCGTCGATGCGAATATCAATTACGTAACAGCAGCCTTAGAAAAGCTGGACTTGTTCATCGTCCAGGATCTGTTTTTGACACATACCTCTCAATACGCGGATGTCGTACTACCTGCTTCTCCAAGCTTGGAGAAAGAGGGTACGTTCACGAACACTGAACGGAGAATTCAGCGAATGTACAAGAGTTTTGAGCCGTTAGAAGGCACCAAACCCGACTGGGAAATCCTTCAGCTGCTTGCGAAAGAGTCAGGCTTCGATTGGGGATACACCCATCCTTCTGAGATCATGGAGGAGGCTGCCGGACTTGCCCCATTATTCGCTGGTGTCCGGTATGATCGTTTGGAAGGGTACAAATCCTTGCAGTGGCCTGTAGCTGAAGACGGCACAGATGAACCACTCCTATTTACAGAAGGGTTCCCTTTTGAAGATAAAAAGGCGCGCTTGTATCCTTTAGACTTTGAGCTGATGTATGATACGAGCGAAGAGTATGACCTTCATGTGAATAACGGACGGTTACTGGAGCATTTTCACGAAGGTAACATGACTTACAAATCGGAAGGCATCCGCCGGAAAACACCGAATGCATTCATAGAAGTATCACAGGAATTGGCCAAAGAGCGGGGAATCGAGGAAGGCGCTGAAGTCAAATTGATATCAGATGCAGGGGAGGCGACAGGGATTGTGACCGTTACCGACCGGGTAAGTGGAAAAGAGCTTTATCTTCCTTTGAACGGGGATGGGAAATCAGCGATCAACTATTTGACCGACAACCGGGTTGATAAAGACAGTAACACCCCTGCCTATAAAGAAATCGCCGTTAAAATGAAAGTATTGAAGAAGAAAGGGAAATCCCCGATTCCACACAATAATCATCGGCGCGGAAACCCAGTACCGCAAGTGAGTGTGCAAGTGAAGAAAAAATGGCAGCGGGAAGATTACGTATTCCCCGGCAGTGAGGTGAAGCGGTAATGGGAAAAGCCATCAGCTCCATAAAAAGGTATGAACTATCGAAAGAAGAGCAGAGAGAGAAAGACATGCAGGAAGTCCAGGAGGCTGTCGCTGATAATAAAGAGGCGATTTTGAAAGGCATTGGCCTGCTGCGTGCCCTTGATGAAGAAGGTACCCTTGATATGGTTACAGCTTTTACCAGGTCAAAAGACGAAGCCCTGGCGAACGTTGTGAAGGAAATAGATAAAGATCAATATGAACCATTGTTGAGGAATCTACCAGAACTGGTTTTTCTGTTAGGAGAAATCAATGTCGGTGAAATGAGGGAGCTCGCATCCCGTTTGAACAATGGTATGGAAGCAATGGAAGGAGAAGGCACAGAACAGAAAACATCTTTTCTTGATCTGGCTAAAGCGCTGAAAGACCCTGAGATTAATCGCAGTATCACGATGATGATGCATTTCTTGAAAGGGATGGGTCGCACTTGATTCGGCTTATCAGTTCGAGCTGCAAAAGAATCGTCGTGAGAGCGAAAAATTGATGTTCATCTATTTATCAAAGTGAAAATTCTCGTTTCATAAGAAAAGGGTACGTTTACATGTCGTAAACGTACCCTTTTTCAATTCCCAAATATTCAATCACTCTTTACTTTTTATTAACTGAGGCATCGTAAATGGAATCGACAGCGCTCTTCAATGCTTGGTTAAACTCTTCATCTGATTGATTTGCATTCAAGTCAGCAGCCAGAGCACGGGAAAAGCTTGCAATCAGTCCATGATTTTCTTTCAGCTTCTCATTCGCTTCGTCACGGGAATACCCGCCGGAAAGAGCGACGACACGTACCACGCGCGGATGCTCAATTAATTCTTTATAAGTATTGGCATTCGTAGGAATGGAAAGCTTCAGCATAACGTTTTGGTCTGCTGATAATCCGTTCAAGCTTTTAAGGATTTCATCTCTAAGGATCTCTTCAGATTTTTCCTTGTTTTCACTGTGGATATTAACTTCTGGTTCGATGATCGGGACGAGGTCATAAGACAGGATTTGTTTCCCGATTTCGAATTGCTGGTCCACTACTTCTTTAATTCCGCTTGGGTTTGGCTCATGGATGACAGAGCGCATTTTGGTGCCGAAAATTTTCCGTTCGTTGGCACGGCTCAGTGTGTCATCCAAATCATGGATCGGTTTCATGAGCTGGACACCATTTTCCTGTTCAGCCAGTCCTTTATCTACCTTAAGGAAAGGGACGATGCCGTTATCAGCAAGATATTCAGCAGTATATTTGCCCTTGATTTCGCGATCCATTGTTTGTTCGAAAAGAATGGTGCCAAGGATATGGTCGGAATCAAAAGCAGGGGATGTAATGATTCTGGTACGCATTTGGTGTACCCGATCAAACATTTCATCTTCGCCGGAATAAGAATCTTCAGGTACACCGTACTCTGCTAATGCTTTTGGAGTACTTCCTCCACTTTGGTCAAGTGCTGCGATGAAACCCTTGCCGTTTTTAATTTTATCGAATTGACTGTTGTTCATATGCTCCACTCCTTTTCTATTCTTCAAAATGATCACCATTTATACTCTTCCCATTATTCCATTTTACCTCACATGAGATTTGTTGCAAACATAACAAGCTAGTTAGTTAATTCGGGGGTAGGATAGTTTGAATTCGAGGTATTACAATGCTATCTTTTAAGTATAGTAGCAAATGAACTGGTATTAAATGATCTGGTATTAAATGATCTGGTATTAAATGAATGGGTGTAAATAATTCTCGTACGCTAGAGTATAAAAAGGACACAATACCCAAGATGGGGAATGGTTTCCAGAGAGAAGAAGAAACTACAAATGAGACTTTCCGAATGTACTATAGGAAAAGAGGTCCATAAGATGAAAAAGTTCTTGTATATAGCATTATTTTTCACACTATTACTTACAATTTTTCTCTTGTATTTTAATGATTCGCCACAAAATACGGGAGAGTCTAATGCCGACGATACGCAAAACGAGCAAGACGAAGAGAAGATAGAGCCCGCGACTGACGTGAACAATATCATCCAGCAAGCTAAGGATGGGAAAGTGCCCGGGTCCTCAGTCACAGCAGGGGAAACGAAACTGGACAGCCTCAAAAGTAAATGGGGAGAACCCGAACAAATTACACAGACTTCACGTGGCCACTACGGAGCTTATCCTGATCAACAAATGAGTATCGGATATAGCGATGGATTAATTTTTGATGTTCGCTATTCAGGAAAATCTTTAGCGACTATTCACTTGAACGACATAAAAAAAGTGCAGGGTGAACCGGATCAGGTGAACTATTACAAAGATGACAGTCACGATCAAATCATACTCATCTATCCAATGAACCAAACCTACCAGTTGAAATGGGTTTTGAAGAAGCCCACCAACGATGAGAAAAACCCTCCAGTGGATCATATCTCCGTTGTGACAGAACCGCAGAATGATGTGCAGGATAAAATATCATCTATGAGTCTGAAGGAAAAAATCGGTCAGATGATCATTGCTGGATTTACGGGAACCACAATAAATGAAAAGACCAAAGATTTAATTCGTAATCAGAAGGTCGGAGGTTTAATTTTTTATTCAGACAATGTGGCATCTCCTTCGCAAACCGTTCAACTCGTGAATGAAATGAAAGACGCTAATGAAGTAAATGAAACACCACTTTTTCTAAGTATCGACCAGGAAGGCGGGAGTGTTTCGAGGCTTCCTGGCCAATTACTTGACTTACCCACGAATGGGGCGGTCGGTAACGTAGGTTCATCGCAATTTTCATATGGTATAGGGGAAATCATCGGCAAACAATTAAAACAATTCGGGTTTAACTTAAACTATGCTCCTGTCATGGATGTGAATAGCAACCCGGACAATCCCGTTATCGGCGATCGGTCATTTAGCGGTGATCCTCAAGTTGTGAGCCAGTTGGGTATTCAAAAAATGAAAGGAATAAAGTCACAACAAATCATCCCAGTGATCAAGCATTTTCCAGGACATGGGGATACTTCTGTCGATTCTCACCTTCAGCTTCCTCAGGTCAGTAAAAGTTTAGAACAACTGAAGAATCTGGAACTTATTCCTTTTGAAAATGCCATTGAAAAAGGGGCCGAAGTAGTTATGGTCGCACACATATTGCTTCCTGAGCTAGATCGAACATTGCCTGCTTCCATGTCAGAAAAAATTATTAGCGGGCTGCTCCGTGAACAACTGGGTTATGAGGGAATTGTTATTACGGACGATATGACAATGAAAGCCGTTACTAACAATTTCAGCCTAGAGGAAGCTTCAGTGGATTCGGTGAAAGCGGGCAGTGATATCATTCTTGTTGCCCATGATTACAAGAAAGTGGAAGCTGTCATCAATGCTTTAACAGCATCCGTAGAAAGAGGGGAAATATCAGAAGAGCGGATCAATCAAAGTGTCGAGAGAATCCTTAAACTGAAGAATCAATATCAATTGAACGGGGAAAGAGTGGATGAAGTGAATGTAAACCAACTCAATGAGTCTATTCGATCTTTGTTAGAAGAATATTAGTAATGGAAAAACAAAACGCATCCTTCACTCGTCAAATGACAAGTGAAGGATGCGTTCGTCTTTTCGCCCTTTTGATTCAAAATTTGCAGTCGGGAGCGATTATTGATATCTAAATTTCCAGAAAGAACCATATGATGATGATCAACTGGATGATGATTTTGGCTACGGTTCCGCTCAAGAAACCGAATAATGAACCTATTGCTGCTTTGAAGGCGTCCTCAGATGCTCGTTTTTGTACCAGTTCTACGATGATGACGAGAACGAATGGAATAACGAGGATCCCGAACGGCGGAATGATGAATGAACCAACGATAACTCCGATGGCTGCTGCACGTTCGCCCCATTTACTTCCACCGTAACGTTTGACGAAATAACTGTTTGCAATAATATCAGATACGATCAATAAAACGGTGAGGAGAATAGCACCAATCCAGAAGAAGATCGAAAGCTCACTGCCATCTATAAAGAAAAAGTATGCCAGAAAACCGATCCAAAGCACAAGTGGTGCAGGGATGATCGGGAAAATGACGCTTGCAAAGCTTGCGATGAAACAAGCGATGATGATGACCCATATTAATATTTCCATAAGCATGAACCTCCTAAGATTACGACTCTTTCCATATACGATTGACAAGGGTAAAAGTTTCTAAACTTTTTATTTATAGAGAATTCTATTTTCCAAGCATTCTTATTTTCTCCAGAAAGAGCTCCATATAGCCAAAAGTTCGTCATTTAAAAACCGCCCTCTTCATCCAAGAGAGCGGTTGGGGTTCCACATTTAATATTATCCAGTTCCAGCGGCCTGGGAGACACTCGAGGTCATAAGTCAATCAACGGTGTGGAGGAAAAGCGCTCCACTCCGTTGTTTGTCTTATGCTTGTCGTGTCTCCCAGGCCGCCTCCACATTTAAAATCACTTCAATCCGAGTTCTTGGCGGTCTGGTGGGGCCATGAACTCTGGACCGATGGAATCGTTGATGTGTTTCAGCAGTATTTCGTCAATGTCATGTCTTGTTTGTTCATCAATTGTAAAGTTGTCTACTTCTTTAAGCGGGTTCAGTTGATCTGGCCGGCGTCCTCCCATTAGGGCGATGCCTGAGCCGGGTTGATCTAAGACCCAACGCAATGCTAGATGCAGAACGCTTTTTCCGAATCGGTTTTCGGCAAGTTGTTCGAGCTCTTGTACTGCGTTCAAGTATTGCATGAAGCGGGGCTGTTGGAATTTAGGGTCGTTGTTACGCAAGTCGTCTCCTTCAAACTCACGGTTTGAAGACATTTTTCCGGATAAAAGCCCGCGGCAAAGAGAGCCATATGAGATGGTCGTAATGTCATGATCTTGTACATATGGCAGTGTCTTGGATTCGATATCCCGTTCGAATAAGTTGTATGGGGGCTGCAAAGTGTGCAATGGAGCTGCTTCACGGAAAATGTCCATTTGTTCTGGTGAGAAGTTGCTCACCCCGATGGCTCTGATTTTTCCTTGTTTATATAAATAAGATAAAGCTTCTGCTGTTTCATGAATCGGTGTTACTGGATCCGGCCAGTGGACTTGATAGATGTCGATGTAATCGGTTTTCAAGCGTTTTAACGAATCTTCGACTTCCTGGTGAATGCGTTCTTTGCTGGCATTTCGGAAGGGTGTTTCCTCATTCCAGTCCATACCCACCTTCGTTGCTAACAGAAGGTCTTCACGCCGTCCGTATTGCTCCACGGCTTTACCGATGATTTCTTCCGAACGTCCAAAACCATAGACTGGCGCTGTATCAATTAAATTTATTCCTTGGTCTAATGCGGAGTGGATGGTTTTGATGGATTGATCTTCATCCGTGCCACCCCACATCCAGCCGCCAATCGCCCATGTTCCGAGTCCGATACGGCTGGCTTCCATTGATGTATTACTGATTTTTATTTTTTCCATTATATCCACCTCCAAAGTAAAACACATTCATATATGTACCCGTTTCATTTTTCACCTAATCATTAACAGGTGTGAACAAATTATCCTATTTTTTGAAAATTACGATATAATAAAGGGAATCAAGTGGAAGGGGTGAGGGGATGGAAACTGCAAGAAAGATCGACCATGAGAAGCAGGGGACGCGTAGATGGAAAAAGGTCGCTTGGTTAACGGCTGGAATAATCATGATATTAGTGGCAGCTGCCTTTATTTTTGTAAACGTTTACATAAATCGAAGTCTTCCCGAAACTTCTGGTGAGGTAAAGTTGGATGGTTTGAATGCTCCGGTGCAGGTCACTAGGGATGAAGCAGGTGTGCCACATTTGGAAGCTGCGAATGAAAGAGATTTGTTCATGGCACAGGGTTTCGTGCAAGCACAGGACCGGCTTTTTCAAATGGAATTGGCACGCCGTCAGGCTTCTGGACGTTTAAGTGAAGTAGTAGGGGAAAGCACTCTGGAGCAAGATCGCTATTTTAGAACCCTTGGTCTGCGAAGGGCAGCGGAAAAATCACTCTCTTTATATTCTGATGAAGCACTTGAGAGCTTAGAAGCCTTTGCAGATGGCGTCAATGCATTTATTGAAGAAAACCCACTGCCGCCGGAATTCGCGATGATGGGGATTGATCCTGAGCCGTGGGAGCCGATCGACTCGCTGACAATCGGGAAATATATGGCTTTCGATCTCGGTGGGCACTGGGAACGTCAAGCATTCAACTATCACTTGCTCCAGGAGTTTCCTGAGGAGGAAGCATACGAACTATTCCCGACCTATCCTGAGAATGCTCCGACTGTACTGTCCGATGCAGCTCCTGTTGATATTGAGAAAAGTTTAAGCGATGCTGTCCTCCCTCATGAGTTCAATGGCAGCAACAATTGGGTAGTGAGTGGAGATCGTACGGAATCTGGAGCACCGATGCTTGCGGACGACCCTCATCTCGGAATGGCGACACCTTCCATCTGGTATCAAATGGATCTGCAGGCGCCCGGGTATCAGGTTTCTGGTGTCATCTTTGCCGGAGTCCCTGGTATCATTCTCGGCCACAATGATGATATAGCCTGGGGCGTTACAAATGTTGGTCCAGATGTCCAGCAGCTTTATATGGAAAAAAGAAACCCTGATAACCACAACGAATTTTTATATGAAGATGAGTGGGAAGAAGCGGATGTCATCAACGAAACGATACAAGTGAAAGACAGTGATCCAGTTGAGATGGAAGTATTAGAGACAAGGCACGGACCAGTCATCAGTGAATTCGCAGAAAAGAGTGGGGAGGAGACTGTTTTATCACTCAGATGGACAGCACTCGATCCGACTACAGAACTTGAAGCGGTGCTTGAAATGAACCGCGCGTCGAATTGGCAGGAGTTTGAACAAGGTTTGGAGAAGTTCCTGGCACCTGCCCAGAACTTTGTATTTGCAAGCAAGGATGGCACCATTGCCTATAAAGCGAATGGACGCATCCCGATCTATGATCAGCCGGATGACGCCTTGCTTCCCCTTCGAGGCTGGGAGGCTGAAGATGAATGGAATGGGTTTATCCCTTTTGATGAACTGCCTGAGGTCGTGAATCCAGAGGCTGGTTTTGTCGCGACAGCCAACAATAAAATCACTTCAGAAGATTACCCATATCATATCAGTCATAACTGGGCACAACCTTATCGATACCAGCGTATTGAAGAGATGTTAGGTGAAAATGATTCCATTACTCCAGACGATTTTCAAGCCATGCAAATGGATGTGAAAAATTTGCAAGCTGAAGAGTTTCTGAACTTTATGATCGCCCAAGTGAATGAAGACAAGACGAAATTGGAAAAAGAGAGCATAGCCCTCATGAAAGAGTGGAATTTTGAAGATGATCGTGACCTCGCTCAACCACTGATATTCCACCGCTGGATGGGTATTTTACAGGATGAACTTTACGATGAAGAAATTTCTGAAGAGATGCGCAGCTTTTTTGAAGGTTCCGGACAAACGACGGACGAGTTGCTGCGGAAGGTGAGAAAAGGAGAGGAGTCTTTATGGGTCGAAAAAGCTGGCGGAATCAAGGCTTTGATGACACATTCCTTCAAGAGTACGATTGCAGAAATATCGGAAGAGTTTGGCGATGACCCTACAGCATGGACATGGGGAGACTATCATGCGGTCGAGTTTACTCACCCGTTATCGAGCATCGGTTTTCTTGAACGCTTTCTGAATGCGGGGGAACCTTCACCAGTGAGCGGCAGCCGTGTGACGGTCCGGGCAGCCGGATTTAAAAGTGATGGGCTTGTAAATCACGGGGCATCCTGGCGTTTTGTGATAGACATGGAAAATACGGAGGAAGCTTATCATGTGGTCGGCCCTGGCCAGTCCGGGCACTTCCGAAGTGAATGGTATCATGATCAATTGGATGATTGGGTAGAAGGAAGTTATCACCTTACCAAAACAGAAGGGTTCGAGGGGGAAGAATTGACACTTGCCCCTGAATAATCAAAACACCGCTCAGTTTCCTGAGTGGTGTTTTTAATTCAGAATCCTATCATTAGTTTCCTTTTTAGCTGCGTAGAGTTACCACATTTAGGGAATGACTAATTAAGTGATTCTAGAATGGAGGGATGGATATGCATGGATTCCACGAGGTTTTCATACAAATTTTATTACTTTTGGCAGTATCCGTATCGGTCATCGCTATTGCAAAACTATTGAAGGAACCGGACTCTATTGCATTGGTCCTTGTAGGACTAGTGCTTGGAATGACAGAACTTCCGCTTATCGAGGAAGCGGAGAGGTACATAACTCAATCAGAGGTCTTCCAGGCGACCATCATCTCGCTTTTCCTTCCGATATTACTAGGTGATGCAACACTGAAACTGCCTTTTCACGAGCTTTTTCAGCGTAAAAAAACGGTGCTGGGTCTCGCTTTCGTCGGTACATTCATTTCAGCGCTTGCCATTGGATCAGCAGCCTATTTCCTGCTGGGTCTGCCTCTTGCAGTTGCTTTTACGTTCGCAGCGCTTATGAGTGCAACCGACCCGATCAGTGTGCTATCAATTTTTAAATCATTAGGAGTTCCTAAAAAAATGACAACCGTCATGGAAGGGGAGTCTCTTTTCAATGATGGGATCGCTGTTGTCCTTTTCACGATTGCCAGTGTGTATTTGCTATCTTACATCGAAATGGGCTGGGCAGGACTTGGGAGCGGATTGTTACTATTTTTGAAATTCGCCCTCGGCGGAGCACTGATTGGTCTCGTTCTCGGCTATATTTTCTCCCAGATCATCCGCATTTTTGATGATTACCCTTTGGAAATCGCCTTCAGTGCACTCCTATTCTTCGGCAGCTATTTCATTGCGGAGCATTTTCATACGTCAGGTGTTATCGCAGTCGTTGTCGGAGGTTTCATGTTCGGTGACTACGGAGCTAAGATCGGAATGTCGGAAGAAACGAAGACCAATATTAATTCATTCTGGGATACGATCACGTTGCTTGCCAATGCCTTGATATTCCTGATGGTCGGTCTGGAGATTCGAAATATCGACTTAGCCGGAAACTGGGGCTATATTGTATCAGCCATCGCAATCGTCCTTGTCGGTCGTACACTTGCCGTCTACATTGGAACAGGTTGGGTCAAGGAATTGACATCAAAAGAAAGAATACTGATCAACTGGGGCGGGTTGAAAGGAAGTTTATCGGTTGCTCTTGCATTGAGCTTGCCGATGGATTTCAGCGGAAGAGACCAGGTGTTGCTCCTGACGTTTTCAGTCGTCCTGTTTTCCTTGATCGTGCAGGGATTGACTTTAAAACCATTAATTAAAAAGTTGAACTTAAGCGAACCTCAAAAATAATGGTTTAACAAATGAAAATGTTCTGGAAGATAATGCTTCTATATCCCAGTGCTGGTAAGGGATTCAGTATTTTTTGAGGTGGAGAAATATCCCATCGGTTTTGATGAGTTTTTTCGATTGACGCACAAAATAATCGCTAATAAAATGTGGTCACGATTCAGAGAAAAGTCTCTGACGTGATCACTTTTTTTATGGAAGGGAGGAGTTCGTCATGCTATATCGTTCCGTGGTTTACTTGGTTGGGATGCTCATCAACTTCTTTGGAGTTGCGCTATTGATCAATGCTACTTTAGGCGCTGGATTTTGGACATCATTCTTCATAGGAGTTTCCGATCACCTCGGTTTTACTGTAGGTTTCTGGTACGGGGCATTTCAACTGGTCATCATATTCATTAACGCGAAATTAATGAAGCAGCTGCCGGAGGTGCGGGCTGTCGTTCCCGTGATTTTAGAAAGTCTGATCTTAGACTTTTGGCTGGAAATCGTTTTTGCGAATGTGGATTTATCAACAGCACCATTTCTGTTACAAGTAATGGCACTGTTTACAGGAGTAGCGATCATCGGATTGGGAGTGGCCATCTATATTCTTCCGCAATTTCCACGTGCACCTGTCGACCAATTGTTCTTAGCTGTCAGTGCTCGCTTCAACTTAAGTATCCAATCAGGTCAAACCGTGGTAGCGGTGATCATGACCTCCCTTGCCTTGCTTGTAGGAGGACCCGTCGGGTTAGGGACGGTTGCACCAATGTTGTTCCTTGGTCCCGTAATCCAGCTTTGTTACACGAGAGCCTATCCGCTTTATTATAAGTTGCATCCAGATGGTGAACGGGTTTATCAGCAAGCCGTCTGAAGGATGTCTCTCAAGGGACAGGAGTACTGATTCCAGGACTGTTTAAGCTGATGGTGAAAGATAGAAAGGCTGCGAGTCATCTTCAACTCGAAGCCTTTTTTTATGAAAAATCATCGGTTCAACTCAAAAGAGGAGCGGAGAGGCAAGCAAAACTCCGCATGTTCCCACTTTCCTTAGCTATTTTCACTGGTTCTTCTTAGGTCTATGTAGGTTTGGTATTAAGCTGTTAATTCATGGTGAAAATCTGAAAGGAAGCACAAAAACATAGCAAAGAGACGAATACAAAGGGATAACCCATCGATTCTTTGTTCGCTTGTAATTGCTCCACACCCATGACCAGCATCAACCCTCCCAAGAACAGCATCATCAATGGCATCAGGAGGAAGTTTTTCGTAATCAATCCAAATGCAACGATAAAAAGTATAAGGACAGATAAGATATTTCTACTAGCATTCAACAACAGACTCATTCCTTTCCTCAAGTAAGTTGAATTTTGGATGATTCATTATAAAAATGGGTAACCGATCCGTACAAAAAAACTCACTCGCATTCTTGTAGAGTCCAAGCTGTTTAATCTCCCCTTGTACCTTATCATTTACCCGTGCTTTTTCACCAGGAATAATGGATATTTATGTTAAAATTGATATGACGAATGTTTTTGTTAGGAGGATACCATGTCACAGGAATTGAGAACGAGAGAATCCATTCGAAATGACTTGCTTCAGCTAGGAGTGGAAAAAGGAAGTACCGTGCTTGTTCACTCTTCATTATCTTCACTAGGTTGGGTCAACGGGGGAGCAGTAGCAGTGAATCTGGCGCTGATGGATGTCGTTACAGAAGAAGGGACGATTGTCATGCCGTCTCAATCGGATGATATGTCAGATCCCACTGATTGGAGTCAACCTCCTGTCCCTGAAGAATGGGTGCCAGAGATCCTCGAAACGATGCCTGCCTATCATCCAGATTACACACCTGCCAGTCGGATGGGGAAAGTCGTTGAAGTATTTCGTACTTTTCCAGACGTAAGCAGGAGTACCCATCCTTTGTATTCCTTTGCTGCCTGGGGGAAACATAAAGATGAAATCCTCACTCAACACTCTGCAGAATTCGGCCTCGGCGAGAAATCACCATTGCAAAGATTATATGACATGGACGCCCATGTGCTTTTCATTGGTTCTGATTTTGATGCCTGTACTTGTTTTCACCTGGCGGAATATCGCATTCCCGACCAAAAGACAGTTATAAAAGGAGCGCCAGTATTTAAGGATGGCGAACGGGTCTGGCAAAAATTTGAGGATATTGAGTTTCAGGAAGAGCGGTTCCAATCCCTTGGAGAAGCCTTTGAACAAGTGAAGCATGTGACAAAAGGGCAGGTAGGATCAGCTGAATGCCGCTTGTTCTCCATACAGGAAGCGGTCGATTATGCCGAAGCTTGGCTGAATTTCCACATTTTCCAGGAAGCAGACTGATATTACCCCGACAGTTTCGTTTGTGATAAAAGCCACGCACCACGCTTGTTACCTTAGTAAGAGAAATACCATAAAAAGCTGAAGGCACAAAGGTGCTTTCAGCTTTTTTAATTGGTGATGATAAAAGTAAAATTTCTTTAAATGCTATACACCTATATACAATTAATAAACGAATACTTGGTTTTAGCGAAGGGCACTATAATGACAAAGACTAAAAAGAAAAGGAGTGGTATCCATGCTGCGTCTTGCTTTCATTTCTTTGGGAATTATCCTGCTCCTCTTATGTAATCTACCTATAACCTCACATGCAGCTTCATCCCATTATCCTTTACAGATAAAATTCCCTGAATACATGCTCTATCAAGGGCAGGTACAACAAAAAGTCATAGCTTTAACGTTCGATGATGGGCCAGACCAACGCTACACGCCTGAAATTTTAGATATTTTAAAGAAACACGATGTAAAAGCCACCTTTTTCTTAATGGGGTCACGGGTAGCCAAACATTCCGGTGTAGCACAAAGAATCGCAGCTGAAGGACATGCAATCGGGAATCATACGTATTGGCACCCTAACTTGGCAGAATCAAATATTCGGAATATGGAATGGGAAATATCAAAAACCCAGGAACAAATCCTGAAAGCAACAGGGGAAGAAAGCCATTGGTTTAGAGCTCCGTATGGTGCATTGAATGAAAAGCAGGTTTTGATGCTGGGGAATTTGAATTATAAAGGAATTGGCTGGTCAATTGACACGCAGGATTGGAGAGCCCCTGGAAAAGAATCTATAAAGGACGAGGTAATTAGTAAAATACACCCTGGAGCGATTATATTAATGCATAATGCCGGACATTGGACACAAGATTTAAGCGGCACAGTGGATTCGGTAGACGAGCTTATACCTCTTCTGAAAAGTCTTGGTTATCAATTTGTTACGGTGCCTCAAATGTGGGAAATCAATAATGGTGGTAAAGTTCCTATAGAATAATTCCTCCACTGAAAAATAAGAGCAACTCTCCTTAATAATGAGAGGTTGCTCTTAACCATGTCAGTTATTTGGACCTCTCTTCATTTTGTTTAAAACTCCTCCTCATAATGAAGTTCTCTCTAGCAGCTCCATTTCTCTCACGATAAGTCCTTTCCAATAATAATTCTGATGTTCAACTTTTTCATTATTGTAAAAAGTGATCTAAATGAAAAGAATATCCGATAGCTGAATAGATTGCTTACCCACTCAAATAGTCGAGCACGAAACATTTGTGTGCTACGATATCAATACCAACCAACTAAAGGAGTATGCTATGACTAAGGGTGATCAAAAATTATATCACCAGATGCTGCATGGCGATAAACAAGCCTTAGAGGAGATTTATGAAAAATATGAAAAACTCCTTTACTCATTTGCCATCAAGCTTTCTGGGGATTCGCAACTAGCCGAAGAAGTATTGCAGGAAGTCTTCATTAAAATTTGGACCAAAAAAGCAGTTTACGAAGAGGGAAAAGGGAAGTTTTCCTCGTGGATCGTGACCATCACTCGATATACTTGTATCGATCTAATAAGAAAAAGGAAAAAGAACACCGTTGCTTTTGAGGAAGAGCGTGACGAAGTTCACCAGGAAACACCTTCCACAGAAAATTTAGCTGAATGGCGGGAAGAAGGGGCATCCGTGCGCCAGGCGGTGAAGAAGCTCTCTAATGAACAGAGGCAGATGGTCGACTGCTTTTACTTCAAAGGGATGGCACATAGAGAAATCGCAGAACAATGCGAGCTGCCATTAGGAACTGTTAAAGGGAGATTGAGACTTGCGTTGAAGCATTTACGAAAAGAGTTACACCAAATCAGGGAGAAAGGGGGCATCCATGATGCATAACGAATGCGATAAAGTCATTGATTATTTCAACGATCAACTTACAGAACAAGAGAAATCAGAATTTGAGCGCCATTTGGAAAGTTGTGATGACTGTAAAGAGGAGTTAGCCGAATTGCAAGAGCTGACTGCAGACTTGCCATTTGCTGCTGATCCTGTCGATCCCCCTTCTTCCATGAAAGATCGAGTGTTAGGAAATGTTTTTGCAGAAGAGCAGCCGTCAGAAGATGATCAGGAGCATGAGACAACACCTGAAAAAGATAAGGATAAAGACAATGTAGTCTCCGTACCTGTGAAAAATAAAAGAAAACGTCCATGGATGGTACCTGCCTTAGCTGCAGCATTATTATTGTCCGTTGCAGGAAATATTTATACGATCATTCAGTCAGAAAATGAAGTCGCAGGACCGGTGGATGAAGATCCTGGTGAAGAAGAGCCGGAAGATCAGGTCCTCCAACGTGTCCAGTTGCAAAGTGAAGACAACTCAATGAGTGGTACAGCTGCTATGCTTGATGATAAAGAAGAAAAATTGCTGGTCGTCCAAGCAGAGAATCTTACACCGCTTGAACAGAATGAAGTCTATCAAGTGTGGTTGTTGAAAGGTGATCAACCCTATCCAGCCGGTTCCTTTATATCGAACCAAAACGGTGAAGGGGCTGTAGCATTTCCGATGCAGCAATTGGAAAATGTGGAAGGGGGAGAATGGGACGCTGTCGCCATTTCAAAAGAACCTGGACCAAATAGTCAGACCCCTCAAGGAGAAGTCCTTATGAGCGCTGGCCTGTAAAAGAAAGCTGACTCTTTGATGAGTCAGCTTTTTTAGTGGATAAGAAATTATAAAATACTACTCTAGGGGGATTTTGTGAATGAGGGCAAGAAACTATTCATTCTTCTTACTTTGCTGGAGTAACTTTGATTCTCCTTTTTCCCAACTTTCAACTTGTTGAATCGCTGTTTCAGGTGGGAACCCTTGCCCGACTAAAACCCCGGCTAATATATATTCCTGGAATAAATGTGTTAAGTTGATGCCTTCATCCACCTCTTCAAGGGCCATGTCTACTAATGGTTGAATATATGTCACCCATTGATCTGGAAGAGATTGATCTCTAAACAAACCATTATTGCCCTGGCATCCGTGAATGCAATATCGCCAGCCGGCAGTTCCAGGACGGAAACCTAATTTATAACAACGGTCCCGGCACACTTGTTCATTCGGGTTGCCGGGATTATTTTGGAAATGACCGGGATTTTGCTGAATGACAGGCATGTGACCATGGGGATAGTTATACCAATAAGGATGATACATGGATCTTCACTCCTTTGGCTCATACTTCATCCTATTGTATGTAATATTGGGCGGGTTGTGATGCAACGAGTTGTAGGGTAATACAAAAAAAGTCCCAAAAGCATGGTCCTTAAAAAGGTTGCCCTTGCTTTTGGGACTGGTTTATTTATCGTATGCTGCGTTAGAGTTCGCAGGTAGCCATAAGAGGAAGTGAATGAACACATTTTATTCTTCTCTTCGCAGAGGGAGGGTACAACAGCGAAAAGAGCCTCCGGATTTAATGATTTCAGAAAATTCAACAGGGATGACTTGGAATCCTTTTGACTTCATAATCCTGTTCAACCTCTCATTCGCATGAAGGCTGATGACTTTTCCATGTCCGATAGTGAGGACATTTGGTCCCATTCGAAATTGTTCTTCATTTGTAACTGGAATCAAATGATAGGAGGCTTTTAACTTTTCAAAATCATTCGAAGTAAAAGCCGGAGGATAAACAAGTGCTACCCCTTCCCCGATTATATTAAAAACACAGTCAAGATGGAGGATGTCATCATTCAGGGATAAGGCTTCAACATGAAAAGAAGGGAGACGTGCTTGAAGCTCATCCACAGCTCTGGCAGACGTTCGCCCACTCCTTCCAACCCAGATAGTTGATCCATCCACCATCACATCACCGCCTTCAATCGAACCCGTGAACACATTTTCCAATGAGATTTTGTTATCATGAAGCCATGGTTCCAGGCGTGTGGTCTCCTTTTCCCGAACTTGTTCATTCATTGAACCGAGGAAGAGGTCATTATGAATTACAAATGCGATATCTCTCGTAAAAACCTGTTCAGGTAAATCTGATTCCGCGGGCAGTTCAAGCACCTCTACATCATTTTTTTCTAAGATATCAACAAACTCTTCATGCTGCTGCAAAGCCAGAGGGATATTAATATTGTTTCTTTTGTAATACTTTTGCGTTTCATTGATCACTTCGGTTATCTTCATGAACGATGGCTTTACAACCAGTGCTCTGCTGAGAGGAGAGTATTCTGTCCTACAATGAACCTTATTGTCGGTTGGTGTTTCTTGCATTTCCACTACCCCCATTTTATCGTTAATGTAGCATTCCCCGATAACTAAATTGTAAAACCTTCCAAAGGAGATGAGTTAAAGGGACCTTTTCATCTGAACGAGGGAGGTATGCGTTTACGCACCAAAATATGACACTTTTACCCTTTATATATAACCCGGATAATAATCTTTCCACTAGATGAAATATTGTAAAAAAATAGAAGTTTTAAAATAATGGGATTTGCACTGGAAAGCAAAAGCTGGTTATTGGGGAGGGTATTATTGAGGAAAGAAATATATCTATCCGTGTTTCAGTATGTTTTGTTTTTGTTGTTATATATCACCATTGACGGAATTTTGAACTCCATGTTCAGTGTCAGTTCCGAATTTTACCCATATAGGGATTATTCGTACATCCTTGAATTCATCGGGATAGTAGTAATCCTCTGTATTCTTCCGACAATCAGAAATCACATAAAGAGTACCTTGAAACTATCTGTACTAAAAGGGGCCTCTACCTATATATGGCTTTTCCTATCATTAATCATGTTATTCATTTGTAGAGAATTCATATTCTTCCTGGATTTTTTATTCGATGAACATTTCTTGGCATTATATGAATTTGGACAACGTGATGAAACACCTGTCTATTTAATAAGTGTCATTCTCTTCGTACCGATTTATGAGGAAATCATCTACCGAGGAATCATTCAGCATGGGCTGACAAAAAGGCTAGGAAGCCTAATGGGAATTATTCTTTCTTCTCTATTGTTCGGGGTGATCCATGGCGATTATCTAGTTTTCGGGTTCATCATGGGGGTTGCATTCGGAGTTGTTTACCATTGCAAAAAGTCCCTTTTCGTATCCATTCTTTTACATATCCTTTGGAATATCATCGCAAGTTTTTAAACAATTTTTCAATCGAAATGAAAGGGCCATGCTTTCTTAAATGAGACGAACTGAAAAGGGGGGAAAACCTTGTTCAACAAAAATCGTTTATTGATATTAACCGGGTCAATAGCGATCATTTTTTCAAGTGGTGCTTTGCTAACGAAACATGACGAAGTTCTGCTCGAGCCAATTGTCCAGGGGATCTTCGGTTTTGTCACTGTATTTATGGCAGGTGCTGGAGTCACTGCCTATCGTAGAAAAAGGAAGGGAAGAGGTTCATTTTTTACTTTTGTAACTCTATTCCTTATTATGGTCATTCTTCTGAATAATACGATGACAATAGCTGGTCTTCTGCCAGTCGTTGCATTGTATATAGTAATAGGCGTTCCGATCGGGATTATGGCTATGGTCGCGCAGCGCTTTAATAAAGATGATTGGTATAAAAAGATTGAGTGACAAGGGGGATATTAGTGGAATTAATATTTATCAGGCATGGTCAAGGTGAGCACACAACACATCTACCTCAAAGCTTACATACTTCAGATCCTGACTTGACAGAGGAAGGAATCCAACAAGCAAGTATGCTCAGAAAAAAATTTCCTTTATCAGAACAAGATCTCATAGTGATCAGCCCACTACGTAGAACGTTGCAAACCGCCACGATATGGACGCAAGGGGTAAACTGCCATAAAGTTGTAAGTCCATTCGTATCTCCAAGAATGTTTCCGCAAAATCCGGAATGGCAGACACTTCCTTGTGATCAACTGCTGGAAATGAATCAAATCAAAACTGACTTTCCCGACTTTCACATTGATAATCCCTTGCCATATGTATGGCGGCAAGGGATTAATACTTTACCCGAAGAGGAATTTGCATCTTTGGCAGAAAGGTTTCTTGAATGGTGTGAAGAACAGCAGAAGGAGAGGATATATATCGTTACACATGACGGAACGATGACCTCTTATAGGCAATTCATAAGTGGTGCGAAACTTTCCAGAGATGACTTTCCAGGAGAAACGGGATGGATAAAAGTCCAGTTTTAAGCGTAGTTGTCCAGAAATGTCTCGAAACTGAGTCTTCAGCTAAAGGGCAGGTTTGTGGAAGACTCAGTTTCGAGATATTAGGCGTTTTGAAACTAATTTGGATTAGTATCGTATGTGTGTAATAAGAGAAATGATTTTAGGAGGAATTAGATGGGAAATGAAACACCTGGAGAAAGAAGAGAAAGACTAAGACAAAAAGAGTTAAGCAATCCTTCAAGTAGTGGTCACGGAAGTAACCTTGCAGATTTAGTTGGTGGCTTAGGCTGGAAGGGAACTGGTATATTTATTTTCCAAATAGTAGCTGGGTTTATAATTTATTCCTTATTTTTTCGATAAGAGTCATATGGTAAAACAATAAGATATACCTCGGATTCAAGTCTTCCTGCAACGGGGTCTTTAATAAAAGAGGTGGGAGATTAGAAATGAGGACGTTATTAGAACTTTTGTGTACTTATACGTATATGGTTAGGGGGTGTTTAGAAAGTGAAATGGTTAGTACTTCAAATCCTGACAGTGGGTGTTATAGGAGTATTGATGGCAACTTTAGAATTGGTTGCTGTTAGCAGACTGGTAAGCTCTTCGACTGGTTGGACCCCCGTGAATAATGTTTACATCACATTTAGTATCGTAACAGCAGTTTTATCTTGCATCTATTTAATATTTTTGTTTGAGGCAAAAAAGAGAAACAATATTTTTGAACGATCCTTTTGGAGTTTGATGCCCAAAATTAGTATCTCAGTAGGTGTTTTATCCGTAATTCTATTCTTGGTGGGTGGAACTATTGGACCCATTATGAGCTGGATTGAACAGTGGAGGTCACTCCTATATTTCTTCCTTATATATTTTCTCTTTTTAATATTCCTATTTATTTTTTCGATTGAGCACAAAAAACAAAGAAATAACAATCGTATTAACAAAAGCATACATATTTCCTTTATATGGACTGTAGTGTTGTTTTTTGGCATATTTTTTCTTTTTTAAAACAAATGTTTGGATATTGTATTCTGAAATAAGAGGACATTACAATAATTAAGAGTTAATGATCATTTTTGCATAACACCTAATTAAACTAACGGGGGCAAATCAGGAATAACGGTTTGGACCTTTTTTTATGAACTAACGACCAGGTTAGTGCAGAAAGAATAGTTGTTAATTAACTGTTAATAATACGCCTAAATATAATTTTAGGGTGGTATTATATGGAGAAATGTATATCTCTTTTATTAATCATTTTCAGTACTTTCTTTTGGGGAGGGAACCATGGAACAGTAAATGCAAATTCTAACGATAAACCTAAACCCATAGAGGAATTCTATCCTGAATATGGCGGGTATACAACGGCTGAAGAAGCTATAAAAGAATTTGAAGAACATTATAACCGAGACTTAAAGTTGCCACTTAGAATTCCACCTATAACTTTTACTCATTATTTGGGAAGATTTAGTGATTTAGATGGCGACATAAATGATTCTTTAGAACTGACGTTCATAAGTGAGGAATCACCTGGAAATCATTACAAAATAGACGTTCGACCTATCGAGCATAAAATTCAAATCCCAGATAAGTATATTGTTAAAAAGGTTAACCTAAAGAACGGGAATAAAGCAGTCTATATGAAGTTTAGTAGAGGGCCTTATGCATTAGTTTTTGAGAGGGATGATTGGCAATACATGTTTAGTATTGATAAAAGGGCTTCTGATAAGGTCAATGCTGAAGTATTAGTTAAAATAGCTAACTCAATTGATTATCCTAGTAAGAAGAAAAGTCCATTTCAATAATAGTATTTGCTTAATTAAGTTAATGGGTAACTAAAGTAAAAGAGGACCTAAACAGGTGCGTTATTGAAAATCAATTCAAATATATCTCGAAATCAAGTCTTCCGTAAATGGGGGCGATAGCTGCACAGTGGCTATCGCTTATCGTGCTAACGGATCAGAATAGTTGAAGACTCAGTTCCGAGATGGTTAATAAGTTGTGAGTAGGATATTGTGAAAGTGGCTTCTGATATCTAAGGCGATTGCTTTGATCCTGCCGGGCAGTCCTGACAAAACAAGGAGGTATCGTAATATTCTCTTTTCTTTATAGAGGAAGGATAGATAGTTTCAATTATATTTGTTACAAAAAAGGACAGTTACGATAAATAATCAGTAACTGTCCTTTTCTCTAATTTAATTATATCACGATTCATTAAACATTCTTAGTCTGTTTTTTATTTATTTAAATTGGTAGTATTAGACAAGTGATGTTGCTACTTCGATGAGACATTTAAACGGACATAATTAGTTGATAAGATGAACTCTTTTTTTAATTGCTTTACCTTAGCATTGAGAACGATAAATGGGAGGGAAAGAAATGAAACAATATGTACTGGAGTTTCAAGAGGTTGATAAAACGAAACAAATGGTGGTCGGAGGCAAAGGGGTTAATTTAGGGGAACTATTGAAGACTCAAGGAATACAAGTACCAGAAGGTTTTTGTGTTACAACAGAAGCTTATCAAAAAGCCGTCGAACAAAACGATACGTTTCAAGCATTGTTGGATCAACTGAGAATGCTGAAAGTAGACGATCGAAATCAAATTGGTGAAATCAGCAGCAATATTCGACAAATCATTATGGAAGTAGCAGTTCCTTCCGATGTTGCGTTTGAAATTGCTCGCTATCTCTCCCAGTTTGGCGAAGAACATGCTTATGCAGTGCGTTCTAGTGCAACTGCTGAAGATTTACCAAATGCCTCTTTTGCTGGTCAACACGAAACCTATTTAAATATCATGGGCGTTGATGCCATCTTGCAGCATATCAGCAAATGTTGGGCTTCCCTATTTACGGATCGTGCGGTTATCTACCGAATGCAAAACGGATTTGACCATAGCCAAGTTAATCTATCCGTAATCGTTCAAAGGATGGTTTTTCCAAAAGCTTCTGGGATTTTATTTACAGCTGATCCGATTACTTCTAACCGAAACCTGCTATCCATCGATGCCAGTTTTGGACTTGGAGAAGCACTAGTCTCTGGCTTGGTATCTGCCGATTGTTATAAAGTAATGGAAGAGGAAATTGTCGATAGGAGGATAGCACACAAAAAATTGGCTATCTATGGACGAAAAGATGGCGGAACAGAGACACAGCAGATCGACCTCGCTCAGCAAAAGACTCAAACACTTACTGACCACCAAATTTTAGAATTAGCACTTATCGGTAGACAGATTGAAGCTTATTTTGGCTGCCCGCAAGATATCGAATGGTGTTTAGTTGATGAAACAATTTTTATTGTCCAGAGCCGTCCAATCACTACGCTTTTCCCGATCCCTGAAGCAAATGATCAAGAAAATCACGTTTATTTATCTGTTGGTCATCAACAAATGATGACAGACCCCATGAAACCATTGGGAATGTCTTTCTTCCTGTTAATTACCCCTGCACCAATGCGTAAAGCTGGTGGGAGGTTGTTTGTTGATGTTGCACCTAGACTGGCTACAGCTGTCGGTCGGGAAACTTTATTAAATACCGTGGGATCGGATCCGCTCATAAAAGGCGCCCTCATGAGCATAATAGAGCGAGATTTCATAAAATTGTTACCAAATGATCAAACAGCACCGACTCCCAACAGAAGTGATTCAGATTTGCTGGCACAAATTGAAAACAATCCGAACATTGTTTCTGATTTGATTAAGAGTAACGAAGCATCGGTAGAAGAGTTAAAACAAAACATCCAGATGAAATCAGGAGAGGATTTATTAGATTTTATTCTCGAAGATATCGAGCAATTAAAAAAGTTCTTATTTGACCCAATAAGTACGGGTGTGTTTATGACTGCTATAAATGCTTCATTATGGATTAATGAAAAAATGAACGAGTGGTTAGGCGAAAAAAACGCAGCAGATTCGCTTTCTAAATCGGTACCCAACAATATTACTTCAGAAATGGGTCTGGCATTAATGCGTGTGGCTGATGAGATTCGTCCTTATCCGGAAGTGATTGATTATTTACAGCATGTAAAAGATGAGAACTTTTTGGAGGAAATGGTTAAGCTCGAGGGTGGACAGGAAGCTTATGACGCAATCTATGCTTATCTCAATAAATATGGAATGCGATGCGCGGGAGAAATCGATATTTCTAAAACGCGTTGGAGTGAAAAACCAATTACACTGGTCCCCATGATTCTGGGTAACATCAATGCCTTTGAACCTAATGCCGGCAATCGAAAATTTGAGCAAGGTCGCCTAGAGGCTATGGAAAAAGAACAAGAGTTATTAGCTCGATTAATCCAATTGCCGGATGGTGAACAGAAAGCTAAAGAGACAAAGCGAATGATCCGCCGAATACGAAATTTCATCGGTTATCGTGAATATCCAAAATACGGTTGGATTAACCGCTATTTCGTTTATAAGCAGGCTTTAATGAAAGAAGCTGAACAGCTCGTGCAAGCTGGTGTTATTCATGACAAAGAAGATATATTTTATCTCACTTTTGATGAACTTCACGAAGTAGTACGTACAAACAAATTGGATTATCAGACCATAAGTAAACGAAAAGACGACTACAAATTATATGAAAAACTAACTCCCCCACGTGTTATCACTTCTGAAGGTGAAATCATTCCTGGTGAGTACAAACGAGAAAATGTTCCAGCCAATGCGATTGTAGGTCAACCTGTTTCTTCTGGAGTTATTGAAGGGAGAGCGCGTGTGTTCTTACACATGGACGATGCCGTTCTTGTAGATGGAGATATATTAGTAACTCCCTTTACAGACCCTGGTTGGACCCCATTGTTTGTATCCATTAAAGGTCTCGTCACCGAAGTTGGTGGACTGATGACCCATGGATCAGTTATCGCACGTGAATATGGCTTACCAGCAGTTGTCGGTGTAGAAAATGCTACTAAACTAATAAGAGACGGGCAACGAATTCGCGTACATGGAACAGAAGGGTATATCGAAATATTGTAATCGTTGAATACCTTACAGTAAAAAAGATGTTATTACTAAAGGTGGCTTATCTGTAGAAAGGATAAGCCTCTTTTTTGGGGAAAAAGGATTGAGTTGGAATTAGGCTGTCTAATCTAATGAATGTGATCTAGCGATTCATATTTGTAGTAAGTATTTTGGGATCCATAA
This sequence comes from Halobacillus litoralis, assembly GCF_004101865.1. Lineage (NCBI taxonomy): Bacteria > Bacillati > Bacillota > Bacilli > Caryophanales > Bacillaceae > Halobacillus > Halobacillus litoralis. Next base: position 658,542 of record NZ_CP026118.1, on the reverse strand, counting down.
TATTCCAAATACAAAATTCAGGTTATCATCCTTATTTGTCACTTACCGTGCTAACATTAAGTTTAGCTTCCTTTGGATGGTTTACTTTTATAAATTATTTTCCATTAATAATGGGAGTGTAAGGACTCTTTTAAGGTTGATACCTTGAAGTCGAGTCTTAAACAATTGGGGGCGATTGTTAAAGTAGGGGAATAGAGTATATACCCCGCATTCAGGGAGAAAAGTCTCTCTGAATGCGGTCTCTTTTATATGTTTTAGTATTTGGTAAGAAGGGTTTTGACCTGTTCAAGAAGTCATATAGACTTATGAAGAGGTGAAGTTACACCTTTAATATAAAATGTTCACCTGTAAGATTTGATCTTTGGGACAGTAAATGCAGCCACTTTAAAATACCTTCAGCAACTTACTGGCCAGGTCATCTGAAAAAATCCAAAATCATTAACTTTTTGCTTTTTAGTTGTAATGAAACAGACTTCAAAAGCATTTAAGAATAAAAAGGACCCTGTTATGTTATAAAATTCATAAAAAAAGGGGCATATAGCCCCTTATCAATCCTGCGTCTATGGTGATGTACCCTTTATACAAAAGTATAAACATAAATTTTGTGTATTTTGAATTGATACCAAAACTATCCTCTTTGGCTATAAAAATTTTTTAGAACAATGGACCTAATCAATTTTCCAAAGACTATTCCAATAGGTAAGAACAGTATAGGTAGCCACATTGAACCCAATAGAACACCACCAATTTCAAACGTTGAGGAATATATCAAACCAATCGTTACAGAAAATGCAGAAAAGGCAAAGGGAATAAATGCATATGGTTCCTTTCCGCCCCCAGCATCTTTAAATGCATCCCACATAACAAACATATACAAACAAGGATAAAACATTAACCACTGATAATCTGTTTGTATAATAGCTTCCTCAATTCTTCCATGGAAACTTAAATAAATTACTTCATTAAAGTTTGATTTAACATTAATGAAAATTTCTATAACAATAAACAAAAAACCCTTTATTATCTTTCCATTTAGGATTTGTGCAAAGCCAGGCAATGCAATACTCCAAAAAATTGCTTCAAGAACTTTGCTTTTATCCTCTACTATTTCATTTTTTGGATAGTTCATCACGGTCTAATGCCCGTGGTGGTTCTTCCATCCACCCGTTTTTAATCATGATTTTAGCCCCGTCATCAGCATATTTTAATATTTCCGCAACTAATCTGCTATACATAACGCCAATATCCCTTCTTGGACTCATGGACATGCTTCCTCCGTAATATCCTACACTAAGTGCAATTAAACTTGTTGTATAAAACATCATTTTCCTGTCAGAAAAAGTGTACGTAATAGAATCAGTAACCTCTGTATCCCATGTCATAGGACAAGGTAAATCACTTTCTTTTAGAAATGAACCAAATATTTCACAATGCTTATTTGCCATTTGCTTTCCTCTTAATAGGAATTGTGTTACTTCTTCATCTTGGGCAACTTGACTATAACCAATTAGGGTGGCTGCCCCTAATGCGTTCCTTTGAAAGTTGGTATATAGGTTTGTGATTTCGGCACCTATAAGGGATCTTTTTTCTTCAAAAAAGCCTGCCAAAAAACTTTTCTGTTTTACAAAATCATATGATTCAGGTTTCGGGAGGTATGGTGACCTGATATACAGTCCTTTCGCCAATAATATATCATTCGTTTGTTTGATAAGGTTATCTGATTCACTTATACATTGACTAAAAAAGCTATAAACATCTTCTCTTACCGCAACAGGTAAAGCCGTGCTATATGCATTTAAACCAATCTTACCCAATTGATTAACATTATTTAAATAATAAGTATCAGAAAACAACCGTGGTGCATTCACATCAACGTCTTCATTTAATTTAAAACCATGAGGAACAGGGTAACCTTCCCGAGTAAATATCTCTGTTATTGTGTTAACGTGCAATTGTGAAATGTCTAATGCATATTGAATAACAGATTTAATTTCAGTATCTTCTACTGTATTGAGATAATATTTTAAATGGCAAATGGAACCACTGTCATTCATGTATGTAGCCCATAAATTTGATATCTCGGCCGATGTTAATTTGACGTTTTGTTGAATGAACTCCATTGTCTTCACTCCAAATCAAATGTGGTCTAACCTTCAGTTTATCCATTATGTAACTATATATGTATGATGAAATTGTGGTTTATCTTAACGGAAAAGACAATGGATCCTAAGCACTTTAAAAGAGGGTGGTATTCATGAAAGAATAAAAAGGAATTTGGATTAGACTGTAAAATGGAGTTTAAGTCGTCTTACGAGAATATGGAGGAGATTAGGAATTTAATAAAGAGTATCCATCCATATGAGGAGCCTGTAATAAATTTTGTGCATTAATTACGTAGCTTATGAAATAATATCTTGATTACGAATCTTCTTGTATTGGGGGCAACTGCTTAACATAACCCTATGAGCTATTGGAGATTCTTAATGTCGTATTTTATTGACATTGTGTAATAAAAAAAGCTGGCGCTAACCAGCTTTATAATCAATTGAGAGCAAGAAATTTATTACTTACTTTGATATGTTTCTATTAATCTTTCTATGTTAATTTTTTTCATTTGGAGAAATGCGTTTGTTAATCGGTTCAATTGTTCTGTTGTCCTATTTGCCATCATTTCTCCCATAACCTCCGGCCAGATTTGCCAGGAGACACCATACCTATCTTTTATCCAGCCACATTGTTCTGCTTTTGGATCTGAGGATAGCTTTTCCCAGTAGTAATCAATCTCTTCTTGATTTTTGCATCGAACTAATAGTGAAATAGCTTCATTAAATTTGAAATTATGTGACTGAGCACTATCCATAGCAGCAAACCATTGCTTTTCAAGCATAAAATCTGTAAACATCACAGTCCCTTCTTCATCTGGTTTCATGCCTGCTGGATAACGAGCGATATCCCCTCGTCTTGACTCACTGAATACAGAAAGATAAAAGTCACTGGCTTCTTCTGCCTTCCCTACCACATCTTGAACATACATCAATGAAGGTACGATAAATGGTCGTTCTTCACCATCCGGGTTCGTGAGCATCAGCTGCCATGTCAGGCCATACTTATCCTTGATCCATCCGTAGTGTTTACTGAACGGATACTCTTGAAGTGGCATAAGTGGTGTACCGCCTTGGGACAGCTTTTCCCAGACCTGATCTAAATCTTCCCTTGCGCTCTCATCTTTAGAAGGGTCAAAATTGATAAAAAAAGATATAGAAGGATTAAACTGGAAATGTGGACCTCCATTTATGGCCATGAATGAATATTCTGCAATACGAAAAGATACGACGTCACTATCTCCAGATGGCGTGTTACGAATTGTTGTGATATTGGTGACTTTTGAATCGGGGAAAATAGATGTATAAAATTGTGCTGCTTCTTTGGCTTCCTGATTAAACCACAGATGGGGGACAATTTTTTGATTAGTGATTGATATTTCTCCTTTTCATTATGATTGATACTTTCCTGATTTAATAATAGTTATTTAACTACTTTAAGATACTCTTCCAGGCGGTTCCAAGTTTCTGTGATGCCCTGCAGCATGCCCATATCCATGACTTTATTGAGAGCTACCGCAGACTCATACTCTGTACGGTTAATAAGCTTCGTCTTTCCATCCATATCGATGAATTCCAAAGTGATCTCGGATGAAGGCATCGCTTCGTCAATATTACCATCAGCATCCGAGAAATAATCGGTATAAGTAATCATCTCTGGTTCAATAATATTCTTGTAAACGACTTTTCCCCAAGACTCCATCCCATAATATTCTCCTTGACCCTGATCCATACACTTCATACAGAAATGCCAAGTGCCGCCCGGTCGGAAATCAACGTGGCAAACTGGAAGTTCCCAGCCATTTGGTCCCCACCAATGCTTGAGATGCTCAGGTTCTTTAAACATTTTAAAAACGAGATCGCGTGGTGCATCGAAGTTGCGCTCCAGTACTAGCACCTGATCGTTTTCTACTCTAGATTTTAATTCATTGATTCCCATTTTAATTCCTCCCTCAAATGTATAAACCTTTTCCATTTTCTCTTTACCTGTACAGCCAAGTCATTATCTTCATCATCGTCAAAGTTAAATACTCTTAGGGAAAAGATATTATGTCTCAAAACTTGATATTTTTACTTATGAGTCTCTCCATACAAGTTATAGGGGGACCCTGCGAGATTTTTTTCATATTTTCGTTGCCTAATCATCAATTCAGTGTTTTTTTTCCTTTAAACCATTGAGATAATCTTCCAACCGATCCATCCGCGATTCCCACATTCGACGGTAGGAGTCAAGCCACTTATCCATCTCTTGAAGTGGTTCTGGTCTTAGCTTATAAATCCGACGATTAGCTAGCGGCTCAACCTCAACAAGACCAGCTTCGCTCAAAACGCGAAGGTGTTTTGAAGTTTGGGGCTGGTTTAGGTTTAACTTCCCTGCAATCTCCCCTACTGGAAGAGGTTCGTCAAGTAGAAGGTCGACTATAGCAAGACGGTTGGGTTCTGCCAGTGCACTAAATGTTTGTACGTTCATGATGAATTATCTCCTAACATGAGTATTTTTCATAAATAATGTATGGTGTTACATTATGGATCACCTCCTAGTTTTTTCACTTTAATCTATGTCGCTCATTGGTGTTAAATTAATTATTCCTTATAAGGAATATTCCTGTCAAGGAATGTTTGGGTGTTTTCTCAGAACGGTAGGAAATACCTATTTATAAGTGGTTAACTGAAACAGAAGCTGAAACATTTAAGTAAACGAAGCATTTATAAGAAGAATCGAGGTATACCATGTTACATAGTTTTAATTTGTCTGGGATAATTATATTAATCATTGCTATCGTTCTTGTCGTTGTCGTAGTAAGGAGAGTATTTAGGAAGAAGTAAAGTTGTTTAAGTAACGAGAGCGTGAGGTGAGAATATCCTTCAATTATCTCGAAATCAAGTCTTATAAAAACGGGGGGAATTCATGAAGATTGGATTGCCTCTTTTCATTTTAATTTTTAGAATTATGTGATAACATTTTAGCTTACAAATTCAAGGATGGGATTCAGATGATAGATTATAATAACCGCCATTTTGTTTCCATAGAGAATACAGAAAGTGGTGAAGTTTCTTCCAAAACATATTTTGATTATTATCAAAATGGGAACATTCTTTATGCTGATTATTCTGGTGGTGAGATAGTCAAAGGGAAATTAGTAGGTATTGTACATAATGATGACACTTTAGAATTTCGATATAATCATGTGAACACTTCAAATGAAATCAGAGGAGGGAAGTGCAAATCCATACCTCACATAAACTCTCAAGGGAAAATCGAACTACATGAAGAGTGGCAATGGCTTGTTAAGGATCAAACTGAAGGAAAATCCATCGTTAAGGAAGTATAAAATGATTCTTACATGAATTAGTATAATAAAGTCATATGAGTTCTAATAAATTATCTCGATACTGAGTCTTAATGAAACGGGGGCGAATGTTGAATAAGACTTTCCCCCATTACATGGTGAGGAGGGCGCGATTATAGGATCTGTAAATATGTGGATAGGAGGGTGAAGGTCGATGATAATAAGAAAACCTAATGATAATGAACTCGAAAAAGTAATATCTTTATCTCCCAAAGCAATTTTGGATGGGACATTAGGTGTAGTAAAACCAACCAGAGAAAAAGTCACTCAACTTGTGGAGTCCCTTTTAGATAGAGGAAGTTATTACTTAATTGCGACAGATGGCCATGAATTGATGGGCTGGGTACTATTAGGGAGCAGTAAAGATCAATTCACAAATGAAACAATCGGATTTATTTATGAGTTGTTTGTTTTAGAAGTATTCAGAGGTAAGGGTATTTCCGAAAAGTTAATGAGATCTGGCGTGGATCATCTTAAAAATGAAGGGTATTCTGAAGTCCGACTAAGCGTATTTTCCGGTAATAAAGCTATTGAATTATATGAAAAGATGGGCTTTAAAAAAAGGACTTTAACCATGAGTTTAGAAATTTAAGTTTTTTAACTTGAACTAAACTCTCGCTGCTTTGGATTGTCAACACAACACTAGACAACTTTGTTAAGGTGCTTCTTTTTAAACTCAATAGGACTTGAATAGCCTAAACTTCCGTGAATACGGATATGATTGTACCAGTGGACATAGTCAAATAAAGCCAGGCCTAATTGCTTTTGGGTTGCGAAAGTTTCTCCATAAACAAACTCTGTCACCGCAAAAAGAGGTATTCAACAATAAAAGAATTCTACGATGCTTGGAAGGCTAAATTAATACTATAAACTACTAAAGATAAAAGGATGACTGAATTAAGTCATCCTATAAAATTGATAAGAAATGTGAGTACTTACAGGAACGCTAGATTACGTTTTGCATAAATTATCTTGAAATCAAGTCTTCCTGAAAAGGGGCTTTTCTTAAAGAGGTAGAATAGTGAAAAGGAGTTTAGTAATGGACGTAGTGAAACTTAAAAAAATATCTTAACGTTAAAAACCGTCTCCAAGGTATAAACACTTGTATCCCTGTTTTTGCTTATTTTGCACTGGACGATTGAAGGGGCGGTGTACATTGATTCTGACTCCCTCAAAACAGTGCTGGTTAAGACAAATAATGGGCCATTCTTTGTATGAGGAATATAGGTAATTATGAAGTGGAGGACCTAATATGAAAAACGGCCATATTTTAGGGTTTTTGTCAATTCTCACAGTAGTGATTTCATTTATATTCTTCCTTGTTCAGAGAGGACCTAATGCAAACCTTTCTTTAGGAATTACTGTTTTAAGTTCTCTCGGGATATTGGGATTAATATTTGCCATACTCGCTGGTATAGCAAGAAAATGGGTATGGCTAGCTGTGGGTGTATTAGGAAATGGTGTTGTATTGGTTATTGCATACTTATTATGGATAGCTGCAGGTATTGGCGGGGTATAAACAGCTTAATAGTAAAGTTAAAATATATTTGAATACTTATACGGTTTAGTTAAAACACAGCTACACTGTATTTAGATACTTAAAAGTTCAAAATAATTAATTTAACAACCGAACCATGCCCTCTTTACCTGATATGCTGCAATCGTTTTGAGGAAAAACAAATTGTTCTTCCTATAGTAAAATATTTAATATGAGTGATGCAGCAGAAGCGCATAAAATAATTGAAAGTCGTAATTATGAAGGTAAGGTTTTCTTAAAGTCTAGATACGACCCTTTATCTTTCTTTAAGCAATGGAGTGTTTATCCATTTGACTATTAATACATGTAATATCTCGATCTCGAATATTCAAGATATGGGGGGCGATTATTCAATAAGAATAGTCGCCTTTTCTTTTACATAGAATTCTTCTTCTCGAATACATAATTTCGAGTTAATGGATTATCTAATGGGAAAAGGTTGAGTAAGTGGGAGGGTTTTGAAATAATTGGAACTATGCTGAGTTGATTGTCAGGAAATAACACTTTACCCAGCAACATACCTTTTCATATTATCATGGGATTGGAGATAAAGTTATGTGGATAATATTAGGGGTTATTGCCATAGTAGTAACTGTTATAAATCTTTCTTTGTATGCATCAGGAAAGGATTATAAGCTTGCTATGGCGATGGCATTATCATTTACAGCATTAACAATTTGTGCAGATTACAGTTATCTAAATCGGTGGATAAAAGCAGAAGATTGGGCGGCTTTATCGGATGTAGTACCTGGTATGGCAAGAGCATTTTGGTTTTTGACAATTGTTTCTATTTTACTAAATATAGCACCCATATTTTTAGAACGAAAACGTAAGAAATTATGATTTTTATCACGTCATTTATATAATATTCAACTATTGTGTAAGTCTATAACTGAAGGGGCTTATCTGTATTAAAGGAAAGTTTTTTTTGATGATATAAATTCTAAAAAGAAAAAGTGTTTTAGTGGAGAATAGTATGTCTGAAGAATATGAAAAAGAAATATTATATGAATTAAAGAAAATGAATGAAAAGCAAGATGAATTAAATGAACCTAGTCGAATCACAACGCCAATTATAATAGTAATTGGTGTGGCTGGATTTTTACTTTTGGCACCACTTTTACTCGATGTGTTCGAATTTTTACTATGAAATTGGATATCTCACAGTAAGTATCTCGAAATCAAGTCTTGCTGTAACAGGGCCGTTAGTTTAAAAAATCAAAAAACCGACGATCTGATTAAGAGACGTTCGGTTTTTTGGGTTTTCTTATGCTTGAGTATTCTTTTTAGTCCATCGTTTTCCGATAGTTACGGCAATCCCTGCGAGGAAAAGAAGTAATCCATTGCCTACTATAACAAGACCGACGAATACTCCATACATTGCTCCATATCCACCACTCGATGGTACCAGAGTAGCACCCGTGAAAAAGCCAAGTATAACACCCGCAATTGTCAGTAGAAGACCGGAACCCCATAAATGTAACCGTCCATTCCTATACAACTTAATAGCGTAAAAGTTTGCCAGAATTAATAAAATAAAAAGAAGTATATCAAGCGCGCCATCGAGATCCTGCATTCAATCCCTCCTAAAATTAATTCTTATGTTTAATATATGGTATATTGGAATATTTTACAAAAAATGTGCTGCCCTCAATTTTCAGATTTTATGGATTAGTGCTAATGCTATTTTAACGCCCCCATCCCTCTACTACTGCAAAAGGTTTGGGATCAAGCACCGTCTCAAAAGGAAAATAAGGAGTATGATATTCCTGGTGTTCATTTAAAGGCTAAGAGGCTGACTAAAATAAAGTAAGGTTAAATCCCCTATATCACAAGGAAAGACAGGTGGGGAAGTGTAATTGTAGGTCTAACCGGGAAAAGGAAAAAAGATGTGATAGATAGCTGACTGCTTCGTAGTTAAGGAGAGAAACAGCTGCTAAGACCATAAGGAGGTAAATAGATATGGCAGACCAAACAAACGAGAAAACCATTAAGAATATTAAAGAATTGATTAAGGATGAGAAGGTAGCCATGCTGACCACGGTATCCACGGAGGGTAAGCTGATGTCTCGCCCGATGCACACGCAGGAAGTGGAAATGGATAAGGAGGAAATCTGGTTCATTACAGAAAAAGATACAGAAAAATATAAGGATATCATGCATAATCCTGCCGTTAACCTGGCTTACGCAGGCGGATCCTATGTATCGATCAGTGGTACTGCTGAGTTTGTACAAGATGAGAAGAAGAAGAAAGAGTACATGAATAAGATAGTGGAAAAAGTTCTGAACACTTCTGCCGATGATCCGAATGTTGTACTGGTCAAAGTGAAACCCGAAATCGCTGAATATTGGGAATCTGGCTTGAGCGTCAATACCGTTAAGGAATTTGCGAAGAAAGTGACGAGCAGTAATTCAATTGAAGAAGGCAATGATTTAAAAGATACGGTCCGTTTTGAGGAAGACAAAAGATAACATTTTTGCGCAGGTATATTTCGAGCGTAAACTGAATGATTGAACCGCCGTGTAAATCGGTGGTTCACATGGCGGTGCCTGCCCCCCCTCCTTTACCACTGTTAAAGATGGGGGGCAGGCACCGTCTCACTGAGGAAAGACTTTATTAACCCGCTCTTCGGAATGAGCATTTATAAAAATAATAAGGACCCCACTATTATAGATGGAGTCCTTAACAAAGTATGATCATTCTCTACATGTTCTCACAAAATTGGTTAAAAATGTGAGGATAATTTAAGACAATACAAATTGTAATATAATACTACGTTAATGTAAACATGCTTTAAAATATTAAAGAATAGTTTGTATTATCTTGAATTCAAGTCTTCAAGAAAAGGGGCGAGTGTTTAATCGTGTTATCATGCTTGTTACATAAAAATTGATTATTTGGCTTTTTAATCATACAGAGGAAGTTATTTAAAATAGATTGTTTTACAGGCTAAATCAAAGAAGGATTATTTAGATCGTATAGGAGTGAGATTCGACTAATGAAAAATTTATTAGGATTGTATATTGTTATGGCAATAATGGTATTTGTCACCTTTACAAGTGAATTTATTTTAAAAAGTGATTATTCAACTATAGCAAGTTGGTTCATAGCCATGTTATTTCTTCTTGGAACCATATTTTTTGTGAATGCAAGATATTTTCTATCCGAAAAATAAAGGATGGATTAGTTACAGATTTATTCAACACTTGAAACCTTTGATGAAAGAAGAGATGAAAATCTGTGGACTTCTTATATGGGGATCGGATTTTCTCTAATGGGAGTAGTTCTGAACATAATGGGTTATACCCATATACTAATGTAACTTGAAGTGCCTTTAAGTGTTCAAATTTTCAAGTGAAGAAAAATTTAGAAGCATCAAGGTATATTAAATGTATCAATAAAGCATAGGATTTCATACAAAATATCTCGGGCTCGAATCTTATAAAAAAGGGAGCTATGGTTTAATAGAGTGCTCGCCTCTAATACATCAGGATGGGAAATGATGTAAGGAATTTAGCTTTTAAATTACATAGCAGAATACTTAAAGAAGAAAGAGGTTGATCTAATGAAAGTAATTAGAGTTGTTTCAGCCATTATTGCATTTTCTATAATGATTTATAGTATTAGAACCGATAACTATCAAATCCTTTATTTTACGCAGTTGTTTATAGGGACAATACTTTTAATTTACAGCATTTCAGAGTTTCAACATAAACGCAAAGCTCGTGCAGTTTTGTTATTATTTCTAGCTGGGTTGACTTTATTGATGGGGACCCTATCTCTTTCAAGTTGATAGGGGTGAATTAGGGAAGAAAATTACCCGGAAAGTATTATGTTGTTTGGAGGAGAAATAACTAATGACCGCAGAGAATAAAGAAACAATGAGTAAAACAAAGAAAAACAAGGATATAGGCAGGTTTATTTTCGTTCTTAGCTCTATATTCGCCGGGCCTGCATTGTATGAGACATTTAGTATTCCAGTAAACCTATTGATTATCTTTGTTACATATTTTTTGCTAATGTCTGTAATTGGATTAAGATTGAACTATTTCTTCTATTGTTGAATGAGTAAGCAAAGGATACATTGTTTGGATTTTAGTGTTCCTGAATTGAGGGCTATCCTGTAATACTTTAAGGAATCCAAAAAACATAAAAAAGCCAGAGAAAACATACATACCTATGACTGAAACTGCTTTTTACATCTTACTTGCATTAACTGAACCCCGCCAAGGTTATGGCATTATCAAACACGTCGATAACTTGACAAAAGGGAGAGTAAGTTTAGGCTCGGGGACCGTTTATGGCACATTGACGAAGATGCAGCGCGATGGTTTGATCGTCAAGTACGCCGATGGTGAGCGGAAAAAAGTATATGAAGTGACAGAAGACGGTAAAAGAATCATGCGGATGGAGATTGAAAGACTGAATGAACTTTATAAGAATGCGATTCAATATCGGGAGGAGTTTTCATGAACACATCGATTTTTCGACCATTTTGGAGTTACGACCCGATTAAAACGGAAGAATGGCTGGAAAAGAAAGCGAGCGAAGGACTTTTTCTGACTGGATTCAATCGGTGGTCAAGGAAATTCCATTTTGAAAAAGACGATTCCGAAACCTGTACATATAGACTTCAATATGAGAAGTCTAATCACTTTCCCCAGTCTTTAGTAGAGTCAGGCTGGGAATCAATCACGAAAGAAGGACGTTGGAGAATAATTCGTCATGAAGGCGCTGCGAACAAGGAGCCACTAAGGGATAGCATGGCGTCAAGGAACAAAGTTCATTACTATATTTTCATGGCGATTTTCATTTATATGCTCATTTCTGCTGGCATGGTAGGATTGCTGACTCTCACTGTATTTTTAGGCGGTGGATCGGCGACATTTGTTCCCAGTCCTTATTGGGCAATTACCATTACTGCAGGATTGACGCTTTGGACTCTTGTACCTTATTCGACACTCACGTTACGCAAAGGGTTGAAAAAACTGAAGTTAGACCCTGCACCTTCCACTGAACGGAACACAAGCCCCATTACATTCACGAAGTGGAGGCTAGCCTGGCAGTTCGCCCCTGACCGTTTAGAAGAATGGCTGGAGACTATGGAACAAAAAGGATATCGCTTAGAAAAAGTCAGTAAAAGGGGGGTTCGGTTTTTCTTCAGTGAAGGAGAGCCGAAAACGGTAAGCTATGCGGCTGATTTTCAAAAATCGATCGAATCGGATTATTTTTATTTGCATAGCGACCGAGGTTGGCGTCAATTGTTCCATTCTTCTTCGTTCATGTCCTGGACGTTGTGGGCGAAAACGTACACTAGTGAAGAGGATAAACCTCAGTTGTACAGTGACCCCCATCACAAGTTGAAGCATGCCAAACGAGTTACACTTTGGCAGGGGGGCATATTCTTGCCATTGACGATTCTATATATATGGATCATCTCACTGAATATAGATGATATTCTTCGGGGAGAAATTGATGATGCTACCTTTTGGATGGTAGCCGTGCAAACCATCGTCGTCATCGAATTCGGTTATTTTTCTGTTCGTTCAATATTGTATTATTGGCGAGTAAGGAAGACGATACAGTGAAGATCATAAAAAGGAGATCCAAGTAATTACACAAAAGTACATACATTCAAGAAAGTAGAAATAATCTGTTTATAAAAGGAAATATTTTGAAATCAAGTTATATATATATCGCTTATTATGCTTATTGAGCATAGTAGTTGAGAAATAAATATATTAAGAGAAATTGTCTTAAAGTTTAAAAGTGGGGGTGATTATGTGGGGGCTTTCGAAATTATGGGGTTTGTTTTTGGAATAATGGGATTCACTTTCGGTATTGTTGCTTTTACGACAGTGTTGAATAGTAGTAATAATGTAAAAGAACTAGAAAAAAGAATTAATGATTTAGAGAAAAAATCGTGAACAATATCTTAATTTAACGAGTGCGTTAGTTTAAGATCTACTTCAAGATATCTCGAATTCAAGTCTTGTGAAAAAAGGGGATAGCTGCACAGTGCTATTCCCTTTTGTGTTAAAGGAGCAGGGTTGCTATTTACGGGTTTTACGGCCACTTTGTACGCTATCTGTGTAGCCCAACATTACTTTGAATTTAATCAAACAGAAGATTATTTTGCAGAAATGCGGCCCCCCTTGGTTCGGGTAATTCCCACAATGGCATGTGCGAACCGTAACATGACAACCGAATTTGGGTAGCTGTCGCTTTCGATTCCCCGGAGTGCATAAATGAGCATTATTACACCCCGTAGAAGATTTCCAATATGACGCAAAGCGTGGAAGCAGAGGTGAAAGCCTTTTTTCGACGCCGGTCGTTGGCGAAGCGCTATGCTGCATCTATCTGTACACCCCGTTTATCGCGTTAAAAATGTATCTATATTAATTGAAAATGTTCTTCGTATCTATTAAAGTACATTTGTATTACAATAAAATTATAAAGATGATTTTTATGATTATAGCTACTATTAATTAAAAAAGGGAGGAAGAAACATTAAATGCAGATAGGGATATTAATGTTTCTAATCTAATGTATGAGAATAACCATCTAATTGATCAGCCGCTTACCAGAAAAACATTGTCCAAACAAGTGGAAGAAAAAATCGTGGGTTTGTTACTTCAAGATAAGATGCAGCCCGGAGACAAACTGCCATCAGAAATGGAATTAATCGATATGCTTGGAGTCAGTCGTTCGGTTCTTCGGGAAGCCATGAGTTCCCTGGAATCACTGGGGATCATCAGCAGAAAGACGAAAGGTGGCACATATTTTACTAAAAGAATCGGCCACCACCCGTTTTCTGTTATGCTCTCGATTGTGAACAACAATTTAGAAGCCATTCTCGAAGCTCGAATGACGTTGGAATTAGGATTAGTAGCTCTAGCAGCGGAGAAAATAACTGAAGAAGACCTTCAGCGTTTGCGAGAGACCATCGACGCGATTAGGAAAAGTGTAGATAACGATTACGGTGAACACGACATTGCTTTTCACCAAATCATCGCTTCAAGTGTAGAAAACCCTGTGATCCAAGGTATGATCGACTCGTTATTATTGACCCACACAAAAGTTAACATTCAAATTCCTAATAGGGAAAAAGAAAAAACAATTGCCTATCACGAAGCTATATACGAGTCCTTGAAAGAAAGAAATCCTCAGAAAGCAACTCAGGAAATGTATGCTCATTTGGTTTTTGTTCGGGATAAAGTATTGAACCAATGAGTTATTATATCAAGAAGTCTTCCTTCTATAACGAAGGAAGACTTTTTTTTCTGACAAAAAAGCGTTTACATTTTATTTGTCATACAATATAATGTAAGACAAATAAAAGTGAGGTGATCAATATGGATTCCGAACGAAACGTTCCAACGGGCATTTTGGGTTTCCCCGTAGCTCCTTTTAACGAAAAGGACGAATTGGACGAGCAAGCTCTTTACAAAAACATTTCCTTCTTGATTAGCAATGGGCTCGAAAGTATTTTTATCGGCTGTGGTGCTGGAGAATTTCATGCGATCAGCGAAGACGAATACGAGACGATGATCGATATAGCACACGAAGCCACTCAAAGCCAGGTACCAATATACACCGGGGTTGGCGGAAATATTCGCACCGCCGTCCGGCAGGCTGAACTATCCGAGAAAAAGGGAGTAGACGGGTATCTCATCCTGCCACCTTATTTAGTTGAAGGGACACATCAGGGAAACGTGGAGTACATTTCTCAGGTTGCCCAGAGTACGCAGCTGAACTCCATTGTTTATCAAAGAAACAACGTGCTGCTAACCAAAGAATCGTTACAGCAATTAGTTACCATTCCTCAGGTGGTCGGTTTTAAAGACGGGGTTGGAGATATGGAACGAAACATCCAACTAACGCAGGCAGTGGGAGATCGCCTGCAGTGGATGAATGGCATGCCGATGGCGGAAGTAACCATGCCAGCCTACATACCGCTCGGTTTTGAGGGGTATTCCTCCGCCATATCCAATTACATTCCTCATATCTCAAGGTTATTTTATGATTCATTATTACATGGTGATAAGGAAACGGTGACAGATATCTATCGTGACGTGATTCTTCCTATTAATGACATCCGTAAACAACGGCCGGGATACGCTGTCGCTTTGATCAAAGCCGGGATGGAAATTGTCGGTCTGCCTGTCCGAAATACGGTGCGGCCACCATTAACGCCAGTGGAATCATCTCATTATAAGGAATTGGAAGCTGTTATTAATGTTGCTTTCGATAAATACTCTCTCCAGACGAAATAATCCAACAGTATCAATTTAAGGAGGAAACAACATGGACATGAAAAATTTTATTAACGGTGTATGGACGGCGAGCGCCTACAACCAAACGACTGATATCATCAACCCGGGGAATCTGCAGGATAAAGTAGGAACTTTCCAGGACTCCACCGAAGAGGATTTACAGCAGGCCATTCAGAGTGCCAAAGACGCGAAAACAGCCTGGCGCAAACTGTCCGGTGCCGCCAGAGGCCAATATTTATATAAAGCCGCCGAAATATTGGAGAAAAAAGCAGATGAAGTTGCAGAAATTGCAACAAGAGAAATGGGAAAAACGCTTCTGGAAACCAAAGGGGAAACGGCGCGAGGTGTAGCCATTCTTCGATATTATGCCGGGGAAGGTATGAGGGAAGAGGGCAATGTGATTCCTTCCACGGATCCAGATGCCTTAATGTTTACGAAGCGTTCTCCTTTAGGAGTGGTGGGAGTTATTACTCCTTGGAACTTTCCTATTGCAATTCCGCTATGGAAAGTAGCCCCTGCTCTCATATATGGAAATACGGTCGTTATTAAACCCGCAAGTGAATCACCTATTACATTCGCAAAAATTGCTGAATGCTTTGAAGAAGCAGGACTGCCGGCCGGGGTATTGAACGTTGTAACAGGCAAAGGCTCGCTCATCGGAAGCGGTTTATCCACCCATAAAGACATCGACGGCATTACGTTCACAGGGTCCAATGCGGTGGGCCGCACTATCGGGGCAAATGCTTTGCAGCGGGGGGCAAAATACCAATTGGAAATGGGCGGCAAGAATCCGGTTATTATTGCGAAAGATGCTGATTTAGAAGCTGCTGCGGATGCCACTATTTCCGGAGCCTTCAAGTCTACTGGCCAGAAATGTACAGCAACCAGCCGTGTCATTATCCATCAGGATATCTATGAAGAGTTCAAGCAGCTGCTTGTTGAAAAAACACAAAAAATCACCGTAGGCGACAGTTTGGAGAAAGACGTCTGGATGGGGCCTTGTGCTTCGAAGTCCCAGCTGGACAACGCGTTAAGCTATATAGAAAAGGGTAAGGAAGAGGGCGCTGAACTTCTTTGCGGAGGAAAGCAAATCGAAGACAGCAGCGGCTACTACCTGGAGCCGACCATTTTCGATCAGGTAAATAATAACATGACAATTGCGCAGGAAGAAATATTCGGTCCGGTCATTGCCTTGATGCCTTTCTCCACCATGGAAGGAGCATTAGATATTGCCAATGATGTGGATTACGGATTAAGCGCAGCAATCTTTACGACAAACGTCCAGCATTCGCTGTCGTTTATTGATGACATGGATGCCGGTCTAGTTCGTGTGAATGCGGAAAGCGCCGGGGTCGAATTGCAGGCACCATTTGGCGGCATGAAGCAGTCGAGTTCTCATTCTCGCGAGCAGGGGAAAGCAGCTCAGGAATTCTTCACGGACATCAAAACGGTCTTCGTCAAGTAAAGTGGAACAAAAGGCAGACCGTGGTCTGCCTTTTTTATAAAAGAAAATGAGAGGGCCTTAAAAAATACCCTGCAATTAATCTCTCCAAAAAGTATTTTGAAAACGCTTACTAAACAAGGTTAATTAAGAGGTTTCTTACTGATTGCTAGTAAGGAAAACTATGGTTCATCTAAAGAGAACTCGTGAACTCTTCATACAGTATAAAGAATTAAATTATTAAGTAATGGAAGAAGGTATAAAATCAAATCGGAGGGAAATCAAGAAATTCTAAGATAACCCTAAATTATAAAGGGGAGGATAATTTATGGAACAAAAAGCCAAATATGAAACGCCATTGGGACCTCAAAAAATGGGACCTCAAAAGAAAGGATTTTTAAGTACCCTTCGCGAATTTGGACCTGGAATTATAGCAGTATTGAGCATGATGGGGGCTGGAGACCTTGTCACTTCTTCCGTTTCTGGATCCAATTATGGGTACAATCTGATGTGGCTCCTTGCTGCTTCTTTAATTATCCGATTTGTGATTGTAAACGTTATGGGAAGATATCAGGTGTGCAATTTGAAAGGTCAATCAATACTAGAGGGATATAATGACGTATCCAAGTATTTCCCTTGGTTTTTGGGAATTGCTATTTTAATTAGCGGTCATTTGCTTAATGCGTATATGATAAAAGGAGCGGGACAGGCACTTGCTTGGATCTTTAATTTTGGTTCACCATTTTTGTGGTCAGTAATTGTGGTTTTGGTCAGTTTGTTTGTAATTGGACGTGATGTATACAACACCATTGAAAAGATCATGAAAATCTTTCTTGGTCTGTTAACGATCGCTTTGCTTGGATTGGCGGTTTATGCACTTCCGGACGTTGGTGGAATCATAAAAGGAACTATTGGATTTAGTGTGCCGGATAATACGGGTGCCTTTGGAGTTTTTGCGGTCGCCCTTTCATTAATAGGAGCGGTAGCCGGATCGATGGCTAACTTTCTTTATCCTTATTATGTAAGAGAAAAAGGATGGAATGGGCCATTCTATAAGAAACTCCAGCGCAACGATCTTTTATTCGGTATTAGTGCTGCTATTGTAATAAACTTGGCAATATGGATCGTTGGGGCTGAAATTCTTAGACCAAATGGGATCGAAGTAAACAGTCTGGAGGATATATCCAGAGCTCTTTCCAATCAGCTAGGCTATTTGGGGGGAATTGTCTTTTATTTGGGTGCTTTTGGAATCCTTTACAGCAGCGTGATCGGATTTGCAAATGGTTTCCCTAAAGTAATTATTGATTGTTTGCATATTGTCAAAAAAGAACGAAGAGAAAAATTCGGAGAGAAGTTCGAAGATGATCCTTTGTTTAAATGGGTCAGCTTATTTATTCTAGTATCTCCGATCATTTGGTCTGTTCCTGGCATGCCAGGGTTTGTCGCTATGGCTGTTTTTGTCACTGGATTGCAAGCGGTTACTGTTCCGCTTGTCGCTATCGGACTTTTAATTCTTGCGAACAAATCGAGCCATTTAGGCAAACATAAAGCCAATGTTGTGGAAAATATCGTGTTAGTGTTGACCACCGTTTTGACGATATGGGTAACCATTCAAGTAGTAGTCGGTTGGTTCTAATATAGATAGAGAAAATTAAAAGGGACTTCGATCGTCAGTGAAACAGTTTTGAATCAACTTTAGTCACAACTTCGAAGTCCCATAAGTTTCATGATTTTTTCAGAGAAGAATAAACAGTGCTCTCTTTTGTTATGAAAATATGTTGCATACACTAGTATTATCTTTCTGTTTTTAATGTAAAAAAGAGACCTCCACATAAATAGAAGGCCTTGACCAATTGGTGATTTTATACATTTAAACAAAAGAGATCCTTTAACCAGACTTCCCTCAGGGAACAGCTTGAAGCATTCAATCCCAGTTCAGATATGGTTCCCATAACTTTTAATGGAGGCATCTTTCAATCAATAAAGCTGGTCGTTTCCAAGGAATATTGGTCTGTTTCATGACGAGTAAGCAGGAGGTAATAAGAGCGATATAAATCTAATTTTGAACAGTTTTTTCGTCTAAATAGAAAAAATGACCGATTTTCAATTAATTTTTGATCCAGCGGGTGAACAATTTGATCGGCCATTGGTACCAGTACATCTCGGCCAGCATTTCTGCTACGATATCCTAGAATGTATTGACTGAATTTGGTAAAAGGTATATAGTGATATAAATTTAAAATAATTCGCGATGAAAAGGACAAGAGATATTATGAACGGTTATCAGAGAGGGAAGAAAAGGTGGGATCTTCCTAACGCAGCATAATAACTTACCACCTTGGAGCTGTATGGACGAAACATGAGTAGTTCATACCGTATGCTACGATACAGCAAACCGAAGCCATTACTTGGTAAAAGTAATGGGAAGTTGGGTGGAACCACGAGTACAGCACTCGTCCCTTTTTTAGGGACGGGTGTTTTTTATTTGAATAAGCTATAGTGATGAAGAGGACAAGAGCTATTATGACCGGTTACCAGAGAGGGAAGGAATGGTGAGACCTTCCTAACGCTGCGTAATAGTTTACCACCTTGGAACTGTGTGGATGAATGAACTAGTAGTTCACACCGTAATGCTACGATACAGCAAACCAAAGTCATTACTTTTAAAGGTAGTGGGAAATTGGGTGGAACCGCGGGTAAAAACCATACTCGTCCCTTGTTGAGAGGGATGAGTATGGTTTTTTTAAATTTTTATAAAAGGATGTGTATGTATGAGTCATGAAAAAATGGTGATTTCGTTTCCAGATGGTAGCCGAAAATCTTTTTCAAAAGGAAGTACATTGGGGGATGTTGCCCAATCTATAAGTCCTAGTCTTAAGAAAAAGTCGGTAGTCGGGAGAGTCAATGGATCCTTATATGATATGCAGAGACCTATCAACATTAATGCTGAGATTGAATTATTTCCCCTTGATTCTCCAGAGGGTTTAGAGGTGATGAGGCATACTGCAACTCATATTATGGCTCAGGCCGTTAAGCGTCTTTTTGGAATGGTGAATTTAGGTGTAGGTCCTGTTGTGGAAAATGGTTTTTACTATGACATTGATACTGATCATAGTATATCTAAAGACGATCTATCTAAAATTGAAAAAGAAATGAATAACATTGTAGCTGAGGACTTGTTTATTAAACGGGAGTTAATATCTCGAGATGAAGCTGAAAGCATTTTTTCGAATGATCATTTAAAGCTAGAGCTATTAAAGAAAATTCCTCAGAAAGAAGAGGTCTCCATTTACAAACAAGGTGAATTTATAGATCTATGCAGAGGTCCCCATTTACCGTCAACTAAATTTCTAAAAGCTTTTTCCTTAACAAATATCTCGGGGGCTTATTGGCTGGGGAATAGTGATAATGAGATGTTACAACGAATATATGGCGTAGCTTTCCCATCAAAAAAAGAACTCAATGAATACTTTTATTTTGTGGAAGAAGCCAAAAAGAGAGATCACCGTAAATTAGGGAAACAGCTTGAATTGTTTATGTTTTCAGATGAAGCTCCAGGGATGCCATTCTATTTAAGCAATGGGCAGGTGATAAGAAATGAGTTGGAATCATTCCTTAGAAGTTTGCAAGAATCGTTTAATTATAAAGAAGTGAAAACGCCCCTAATGATGAATCAGAGGTTATGGGAACAATCGGGGCACTGGAATCATTATAAAGACAATATGTACTTCTCTGAAGTTGACCAGCAGCAATTCGCTCTTAAACCAATGAATTGTCCAGGACATATGCTTATTTTTAAGGACCGTTTGCGCTCCTATAGAGACCTTCCTATTCGTATGGCTGAATTCGGTCAAGTTCACCGTCATGAATTCAGTGGAGCATTGAACGGATTACTGAGAGTCCGTTCCTTTTGTCAAGACGATGCTCATATCTTTGTCACACCTCATCAGATAGAAGAGGAAATCACTTTAGCCTTGCAGTTGATTGATAATGTTTATCGAACATTCGGATTCAATTATGAAATTGAGTTATCTACTCGACCTGAAAAGTCTATGGGTGACCAACACTTATGGGCTCAAGCTGAAGGCGCGCTTAAAAATGTATTAGAGAAACTGGAATATGATTTTAGAGTGAATGAGGGAGACGGTGCTTTCTACGGTCCTAAGATTGATATCCACATAAAAGATGCATTGAATAGAAGTCATCAATGTGCAACCGTACAACTGGATTTCCAAATGCCAGAAAAATTCGATCTGGAATATATTAATGAACATAATGAAAAAGTTCGTCCAGTGGTTATCCACCGGGCTGTGTTTGGCTCCATTGATCGCTTTTTAGGCATACTCATTGAGCATTTCGGTGGAGCATTTCCTACTTGGTTAGCACCTGTTCAAGTAAAAGTACTCCCAGTATCAAACGAAGTTCATAAAGACTATACGGAAGAAGTCACTAACCGATTGAAACAAGAAGGAATAAGAGTAGAAAAGGATGGTAGAGATGAGAAGTTAGGATACAAAATTAGAGAAGCCCAAATGACCAAAACACCTTTTATTCTTGTGCTGGGGGACAAGGAAGTTGAGAAAGGTCATGTAAATGTTAGATCCTATGGGGAGAAGGCAACTAGAGAAATGAAATTAGATGAATTCGTTTCAAACCTAAAACAGTCAATTACCAATAAAGAATTATATGGTAAATAGTACAAAAGTATACTTATCGTAAGTATCATTTGTAGAGCATTCAAGTTAGTTCCCATGATACTCAAACATAAAAGATCTCACATTTTTTTAGCTATAATTACTGTTGGAGCACCATTTCTATTTAGTTAGCACTGCTAAGAAAAATAGGGGGATTCTATAGAAAGAAGGTGCGATGTAAAACTGATGTTAATTGATACCGAACCGTATGCTTATGAAATCTTTGAATAAGCTTAAACGTTGGGGCGATAGCTGCACGTTGCTATCGCTTATTATGCTAATGAGTAGGTTTGTTCAATAACAAGTGGTAAAAGGAGATTTTTTGTGAAAATTATATGGTTACCGTTATTATCAGCAGTTGGGACAATGGCTCTATTATATTGGATTGGAAATATATATAATATTTCTCTTTTCAGGTTTTCATTTGTTTTAAATGAACCGTTAAAAAATGGATTGATTTTTAATGCGAATATTGCAATACTTCCTTTTGCCCTCGGCTTATTAGTTGGGTTTATTGTGGAACGTACAGTTAAAGTCAGAAACAATTGACCACAGGGGTATAATGATAAAAAAGTTAAAATAATTAAAGAAATTTAACAAGGAGAAAAATCTTATTTGATTCTGGACCTCAGTATGACAAAACCTTTCCTAATGGAGATCAAGTAGCATTGGTTCTTATTTCTTTTAATTGTGAACGGTACAGTGGAGATTTAGTTGAGAGCAACGAAGAATCCATACATAACAAATTCTTTCCACTTGAGGAACTGCCGGAAAATATCTTTACCGAACATAAAATGTTGGTGGAGGACTTACTATCAAAAAAACAACTTCCGATTATTAGGTGAGAATTTTGCTCTTATACTTTGTAGGTTTAAGCGATTGGCCATAATTAAATTAATTTAGTTGAAAGATTGGCAGAGCCATAACAGCCTGGAGAACCTGTCCTCTTTGATTTTTTTGTATGTCTATTGTTTTCTTTCATTGTTCTCCCTCTCTTTGCACCATTATGACTATTACCTCTTCTTTAAGGTTTCTTAATATCAGGGTCTTTAAAATGTTAGCACAGAAATAATTATCGCTTAATTTTATTGCTTTCCATACAAAAGGGACTTAGAACAACACTAAGTCTCTTTTTGATGTGAATTTAATGTGAATACCTCCTCCTAAAAGGATTGGAGTCATATATTTGATGCAAAATGTACAATATATATTGCATTATGTAATATATACATTATAATAAGAATCAAGAAATTGACTTGAAGGGGAGAAGGATATGAGCATTATGATGAACAAGGTCACCAAAATTTATCAAAAGGAATGTGCTCTCAAGGACATTGATTTCCAACTGAATCGTGGGGAAATCGTCGGTTTGGTCGGACCGAACGGAGCGGGTAAAACGACGTTGATGAAAATTCTTGCCGGGGTTATTGTCCGTTATGACGGCCAGTCCATATTACCAACTTCAGAAAAAACCGGCAGCCTGATTGAAAAACCGAAATATTTTCCGAATCGAAGCGGACGTTACAATCTGAATTATTTCAGAGCACTGTACGGAACTAAAAAAGAGACAGTGGAAGAAATCATCAATTCTCTTGATCTTCGTTCCTATCTGAAGAAAAAAGTGAAGCAGTACTCGCTTGGGATGAAGCAGCGCCTCGGTATTGCGCTGGCACTGGTGGCTGAACCGGCTTATCTGATTCTCGATGAGCCGACTAACGGAATGGATCCGGACGGCATCCGCAGCATTCTAGCTTATTTAAAGAAGCTGGCAAAGGAGCGCAAGATCGGCGTGCTGATTTCCAGCCACATTTTGAAAGACATCGAAGCGATCAGCGACCGTGTATATGTCATTAAAAATGGGCGGATGATCAGTGAATACGCGCCTTCTACTACAAAGGAGCAACTGATTGATATGACGTTTGAGGATGAACACGACCTTCAGGAGGCAGTGCCTCTTCTGCGGGATTTCAAAGGGTTCACCATCCATAACTCTACAGCGATCTTCCATTACGATGGGGAAATGAAGCCGCTATTGAAACAGATGGGGCAAATGGACATTTTCCCTAGGGAAGTGAAACGAAGGAGCATGACCCTTGAGGATTTTTATTTCGACAATATGGAGGGTGAAACCAAATGAACTTTTCACAATTGCTAGTTTTGGAACTGCGGAGAAATGTCATCAGCATGCACCTGGTATTATCGATCAGCCTTTCTCTTGCGCTCGGCGGGGGGATCATCTATTCGATCCACGAGCTCGGTGGCCCATTCCAGCCAAGAAACGTTGCCGGACTTTACGCGTCAATTGCTACGGTAGCACTAGGGATTTATTGTGCTAAAATGGTTATTGCAGATTTACATTACGGAACGATCTATCTTTTTTTCAAATCGACAAAGGACCGACTCCGCTTCCTGCTTTCACGCGTGGTCGTCATCGGAGTCGTATCACTTCTCTTCGGAATCGGCTGCAGTGCGTTGTTATATGTGAACCACCTCTGGAACAGCCAGGCGTTCATGTGGACGGATGTCCGTGCATCCCTTCTTCACTACGTATTCTTCGGAACATTTTTCACATTATTGTTCATGATCATTTCGATGTATTACCAAAAAGCCATGAACCTGCTTGTGTTAGCACTGATGTTCATACTCGTGCTTCCAGGGCTTCTTGGGATGGTATTCCGCGTCGACGCGATTCCAGCATTCATGAAGGATATCGTCGCCTTTTCTCCCCTGTACAGCCTGCCGAGCCAAGTGCCATTCCTTGCGCTGTCCAATTCAGAAATGACGGTGATTATACTTGTAAATCTACTTTTATTCCTTTTCGCCTATTACAAACTCCCAAAAACTGATTACTAGGAGGATGAAGATGAATATCGGTTTCAGAAGGAAACAGCAGGATGAGCGCGTCACCAACCTTCAAAATAAAGTCTACCGTGAGCTGTACATGTTTGTCACCATAGTCGCGGTGTTATCGCTTATAATAAAAACGATTAACGATGATCGGAATATTTGGACGGAGTTAATCATCCTTATTGGCGGAGGAGTCTACTACCTGATCCGCGTATCCAGTCTAGGAATATTCTCTGATGAAGTGGAGATGCATGATCGATCCAGTAAAATAAAGCTGAACAAGAAAAATTTCATTGTCAGTCTGGTTGTAGGGATTGGGTTTTCGCTTACACTTGCAATCAGGAACTCCCAGCGCTATGCAGATAGTGCTGGCGAAGAGATTTCTTTCTTTTTGATGATCTTCTTCACTTGCATGGCAATCTATATTCCTGTGATGCTTGGGATAATAGTAGTGCCATATAAACTGGCAAAAAATAAAAGTGATCGCGTCAATGACGCGCAATTGGATGATGATGAAGATGTGCGGTGATTGGACATGAAGAATAAAAAACTTAAAATGGCTCGCGCCGAACATGATTTATCCCAACAGGAATTGGCCAAGACAGTCGGTGTCTCCAGGCAGACGATCGGGCTGATTGAGCTAGGGAAATACAACCCATCACTCCAGCTTTGCTTATCGATTTGCTGGGTGCTTGATAAGTCGCTGGATGACCTGTTCTGGCAGGAGAAAAAAGACACGTAAACGCTACGTGTCTTTTTTTAAAAAGGGTGATTAAATGACCTATTTTACCGGGATGCATATTTGTAGTTATTGTATTTATTATGCTAACGGCAGTTGAACTCATCAAGGGGCGCCAAAATAGGAATAGGGGCAATTATATTATGCTTTTTACGGCTGTGGAGTCCTTTTATAAAGTAGGGTAAACTTATTCAATTACTATAGGGTGGATTAGTTGGAGATTTACCTGAGATTACTTGATATCGAAACTTGAAGTATTTGCCCAGTGTTTAATTGAACACTGGGCAAATACTTTACATAAGCACGTAAATTGTCTTGAGAGTAACTTCCTAGGCATACATCGGGACATTTCTCTTGTTTGTGTAACATTTACAAAAAAGAGAATGATCTCGTTGTTTTTTATGTAAAATTATCCAATTAGTGGTTGTCGAGGGACTTGATCTGTGTATATAATGTATATATAGTATATATAGTATATATACATTATATCCTGCAAAGCCAGGATACAAAAAAAGAGGGATTAGCATGCAGATCATTATCTCCAATAAATCGAAGGAGCCGATATATGAACAAATTACGAAACAAGTTAAATCTTCTATTTTAGCAGATGACCTGTATGAGGGGGCGGCTCTACCGTCCATTCGCCAGTTAGCCAAAGATTTACAAATCAGTGTGATCACGACCAAACGTGCCTATGAAGAGCTTGAAAAGGAGGGCTTTATCTATTCCATCGTCGGCAAGGGATCGTTCGTCGCCGAGCAGAATTTAGAGGTCATTAGAGAGAGGAAGCTTAAAGCTATGGAAGGTCAGTTAAATGCAGTCATAGCCAACGCCCGGGACATGGGAATCACACTTGATGAACTACAACAATTATTAAAGACCTTATATGAGGAGTGAATACATGAAGAATGTGATTGAATTAAGAAATGCAACGAAGAAATTCAAGGAATTTTCTGTAGAAAGCATTGATCTACAAGTGAAGCAAGGCTTTATCACTGGTTTCATTGGAGAAAATGGGGCAGGCAAATCGACAACGATAAAAATGATGATGAATTTGTTAAAGCCAGATAGTGGGGACGTTAAGGTGTTTGGGTTGGATTTCAAGACACATGAGAAGGAGATAAAGGAACGCATTGGGTTTGTGTACGATGGAAATGTGTTCTTTGAAGGGTTGAACCTAAAAGATATAAGGCGAATAGTAGGCCCTGCGTACAAACAGTGGGATGATCCTTTATTTTACAAGTATGTCGAACAGTTTGACTTACCTCTTAACAAAGCAATAAAAACTTTCTCAAAAGGAATGCAGATGAAAGCATCCTTGGCGATCACTTTATCTCATCATGCAGAGTTAATCATTATGGATGAACCGACATCTGGATTAGATCCCAATTTTAGACGGGAGCTGTTGAGCCTTTTGCAGGAGGTCATGATCGATGGTAAAAGAACTATTTTCTTCTCAACCCATATTACGACTGATCTTGATCGTATCGCAGATTACATAGCATTTATCCAGAGCGGGGAATTAGTATTTAGTAAGTCCATCCAGGATATTTCTGAACATTATGCGGTAGTAAAAGGGGGATTGGACCTTCTTGATCGGGACACGGAACAATGCTTTGTGCAAGTTCACCGTGCATCAACAGGGTTTCACGCTTTAACGGACAATGTGAAGACGGTGGAATATACTTTCGGAGATGCAGTTGTCCTCGAGCGGGCTTCTCTCGAAGAAATTATGTATTATTTGAAAGGAAAGAAGCAGAATGTTTAATTTGATTAGACGTGATGTTATTTTACAAAAGAGACAGTTGCTGTTCTTCATTCCTTTTATTTTATTCTTTATTTTCACAAATTCACACCCAGTTTTGACATTTCTCGTTGCAAGTATTTTCATCCCCTTTAATGCTTATGCTTATGATGAAAAAGCGGAGACAAACTTATTATTGAACTCCTTGCCTTATACACGAAAGGAAATTATTTCTTCACGCTATCTGGGTGCTGTCATATACATGATCCTGGCCATTGCACTATCAAGTCTGGCTTTATTCTTAATGGATAAACCGTTTACCATAAGGGATATTGCGATCGGAAGCGGTCTGTTCTTAACCTTTTCTGCGTTCACCTTTCCATTGTTCTATATCTTTAAACAAGGTTATATATTCACAATCGTTCTTGTATCTTTTCTTGTATTGGCAGGTATCGGACCTTCCATTCTTTTATATTTGGGAACCCATTTTACTCCTCTAACGGATTTTCTAGCAAATTTATCAGTACAGTTTTTATATACAGGAGCAGTGCTTAGTGGGGTGATCGTCTATGTGATTTCATGGAGCATCTCCCATGTTATTTATCAGCGAAAAGCACTCTGACAATTGAGAAATAAATAGAGTAATTGTAAATGACAAACATATTCCATATCTAAAGATGGCTTTGAAAGATAAATCGTTGTTGAGCTAGTACAGGCTTAATATAAAGCAGTGAACCATGTTAAAGAAAAAGAGAGGAGTTAGGAAAGTGCTAAAATACATCATACTATCTGTTTTAGCGGTGTCCACTCAATTAATCGCAATTTTTATTTGGAGTGAATATGTATGGCTATATAAGTTTGCTAATGGAGGGGTTGGTGGCGCCGCGATTGACCACATACAACCTGTTTTTTGGTGGATAATTGCTATCGAAATTTTTACTATTTCTTCATTAATAGCATATAAAAATTATAAGGAAAAGTACTATCATTCACACGGGGATTAAAAAGCACGGTCCTTCCTATAATGTAAGCCAAGCGTACATTATATTCTTAACCTAATACTGAAAACCTTAACTTGAGGGGGTTTCTGCATTTTTAGCCATTATATAAATACTGTAATGTAAACATCAGTTTTCCTTCACACCTTCTTTTCTTAATCTTTGTTCCTTGGAATACTGAAGAAGACCTTGACAATCTTTATGAGAAAATTAATAAAGACGGACAACAAACACTTATGCTACTAGTAGGTTATGGATTCAGTAAGAAGTTTGGCAATCTAAGTGATTGTTTGGAATTTAATGGTAACTAAAACTACCTAAAAAATATTACGCTGTTAGACCGATAATGAGAATTATAATTGGTAAACCAATGGGGCTATTCTTCAAGAAGGAGAATAGCTCTTTTTTTGTAGTAAAGAAGCCGTGATGAGGATTAATAAAAACAGTCATTATTCAATGCGTAGGAAACCAAAACTATTTAGCAAATAAATTCTACTTTGGAAAGTTTTGCTTGCTGAACGGGGCAAGATGATTGGACAAGTTAAAAGTTTATAGAGCATTTCTTTGAATGAGAAATTCTTTTTATTGCTTCACACGAAAATTGATTTCAGAATAAAAATTTATTGTAAAGCGATAAATATTTATTTATAATGAATACATCGAAGCTTCACCTAATAATTATTGAGGAGGTATGACGATGGATATGAACAATTCGGTTCTTAATAATATTGCTGATCCACATGAGTTGGAGAGAATGTATCGGAAAGACCCCAAAACATTTAAAACATCATTCTCATACGCATGGGAACAACATCCTGATTCTCAGGTTCTTGGTGTCTGGTACGAAAGGTTGCATTTTGAGGAGACAGCGAAGACAAATAAACCTTCCTTGTTTCAACAGAGTTTCTTATTCATGGGTCTTTTAGCTATTCTTGCCGGGATAAGCACCAGAATCATTTTCCATTTTGTCGAACAGGAAGCAATTGCTCCGGTTAACCTGGCTTTTGGTATAATTCCCTTTATCGTAGCCTACTTTGTTTATAGTAATACACCGAAAAGAAGTATTATTTATTCCCTTACAGCTTTGCTCATCATTTCTGTGGTTTATCTTAATCTGCTCCCACTAAACTATTCAGACAGTATAATCCTTGCATATTTACACCTTCCCATTTTCTTATGGATATTGGTAGGGCTTGCCTTTACAGGAGACGGCTATTCAAAAGGCAGTAGAAGAATATCCTATATTAAATTTAATTTGGAATATGGTATTCTCTACGCTAGTATGGCAGTCAGCGGAATGTTGCTAGCAGCATTAACCATGCGGTTATTCAGCTTTGTCGGACTGAATATAGAAGATTTCTATTTTAGTAATATTGTTTTATTTGGTGCTGCCGCTCTCGCAATTGTGGCTGCGTATCTAGTGGTATCAATGAATCTTAAACTGGCTAAGAATATCACACCATATTTAGCGAAAATTTTCAGCCCTCTTGTCCTTATTACATTGCTAGTCTATCTTGTAACGGTAATATGGGTGGGGAATAACCCGTTCCTGGACCGCAATTTCCTGATAGCTTTCAACGGAATTCTCCTTGGTGTATTGGTTGTCACCATATTTTCCATAACTGAAAGAGATTCAGACAAGAAAAAGAACATTTCAGACTATATCAATGTTGCCTTGATCGTCCTTGCGCTCATCATCGACAGTGTGGCTTTGTCAGCCATCGTGTTCAGACTTTCTTCTTTTGGAATTACTCCAAATAGATTTGCAGTTTTAGGAATAAACATACTTATATGGGTGAATCTAATTTGGATAATGTTCTCCTATATGCGTTTTTTACAAAACAAATCCGAACTATCAGCCATCCAAGATGCCGTTACCAAGTATTTACCGGTCTACGGACTTTGGGCAGCTTTTGTTATATTTACTTTTCCAATAATATTCAATTAGGAAGGACCAGCTTATTTTCATTACGAATTTAAAAAGAGGGTGTTCAATTTTTCAAGTTACAAACAAGTAAATGATTTAGATTGTATCTTGAATATGAACTGGCCAAAGATCAGTAAATAAAAATCATTCAAAATACCAGATAATTTAATGATTTAGTTTTATTTATATTGATTTCGAATCTTAAACAATCGGGGCGAGTACTCAATAGAGAACTCGCCCTTTATTACATAAGAACAAGATATATCAGGCACTTTAGATTTATAACTGATTAAGCTGTTTAGTTCAGTAATTAAGAAATGAAACTTAATGCTTTATACAACGTATAGTTAGGTGATAAAGGGGAAATAAGTTTGGTGACGAATGTTTTACCTGTAATACTTTAAGTGGTCATTTTTATGTTTTGATTTTGAGGTTTCAGTAAACGGAGGCGATTTTCCAATAAGGAAAGTCGCCTTGTCTTCTATTCCATGTTTATATATGACTTTATTTTGGAGGGAAGTAATTTATGAAAGAATGGAAGCAACCTGCATGGTTCTGGTGGGCAATAGGAATCTTTTCCCTATCAGAAATAGGCTTTTATCCTTTGTTTAGTTTCCTTGGCCACAGTCCTAAGGATATTCTTAATGCTTCTTTGATTATTGGCTTTCTTTTATATCCTATATTTACAATTTGTATTTTATTATTTCTAGATAAGAGCACAAGGAAAGACGTTGACACATTATTTTATTTGGCATTTCCGCTAGTTATAAATATACCTTTTTGGTTAGTATTTCCTAATATTATTAACTGAAAGGATTTTTTAGACGCAATATAACTTCCTTCGTTATATAGCTATCTTAAAATATCCATATATAATTATAGTATTTACTATATTATTTTCCTGAAGTCTAGTCTTCTGGAAATGAAGGTGAATCTTTAACAATAAATATTTGTCCAATCAAAGTCTTGCTCAATAGAGTATTAGAGAACTCGCCCATTACATAAACGAAGGGGAAATATGGAAAGCGTTTAGCATTAAACTGACGGATCAGAATACTTTAAATTCTGCAAGTTCGTCATATTAATTACAGTGCATGAAATTGAAATTTGTATAGAGAGGAGAAATGTAAGTGAAGACTAGTTCTTTACTAGTATCTATTATAATTATTATGCAATTCTCTACACTAATTAACGTTACAATATTTAGAGGGGAATGGAACGGTATTATTTTGACTTTACATACGATGCTTTTTATCCTTGCAATTGGAATACATGCGGAAATGAAAAAGTGTAAACCAGATAGAGCTAGTTAAACTGAGAAACGTTATTGAAGAATGGATGGAAGGGTGTTACATAGTAATAGATATTGTTTCTTGAATTCCATTATTTCCTTTATAAAAGTGATTAAATGCTAAATGAATCTGAAAAAATGAGTCAATTTCCAACGGAGCCCCGTATATTTTAGTCTCCTGAAACTAAATCAAGTATGGATAATGGAGTGTTGGAATATATAGTTATAAAAGGAAGGGGATACCTATGGTGAAGAAAATTCTCTTGTTCTGCGATCCTGGAATTGATGATTCTTTAGCAATTATGTACGCATTGATGGATCCCGAGATAGAACTTGTAGGTATCGTCACAAGTTATGGGAACGTTACTAAACAACAAGCAACAGCAAACGCTGCATATTTAGTAGAATTGGCAGGAAGAAAAGATATTCCGATTATCCCTGGAGCTTCGAGTCCTGTTCAACAGGAGGAAGTGGCTTTTTATCCAGAAATCCATGGTAAGGAAGGGATTGGTCCTATAAGGCCTCCGGGAAATATGGAGTATCAGACTTACACTTTTGATACGATTCGTTTCATTATTGAGAGGTATAGGAATGAGTTAATTATCGTAGACACGGGACGGTCAACTACCTTGGCAACTGTATTTATCTTATTCCCGGATCATATAGAATTGGTGCAATCTTTTTACGTCATGGGTGGAGCATTCTTCGTCCCAGGAAATGTAACGGCTCTGGCAGAAGCAAATTTTTATGGAGATCCAACTTCATCTAATTATGTTCTTAAGTTTGCGCATAACCTAACGATAACTCCATTAAATGTCACTCAATTCGCTATAATCACTTCTAATCTTGCAGATGAAATATCTAGAAACAAGAAAAACATCTATTCTTTCATGATGGCGCCTATTTTTGAGTATTACTATAAGTTTTATCAAAAGACTTTGCCGGGGATTGTCGGTGCCCCTATGCATGATTTACTGACCCTCATCGTTGTTAAGAATCCTAAAGTAGTGGACTACATTTATTATGATGCGAACGTAGTTGAGGGATTTGAAGCCAGGGGACAATCTTATATCGATCTTCGACCAACAAGTAAAAAAGGAAAAACAAGGATCGCCATTAATCTTAATTATGAAAAATTCTTAAGTGAATTTACTAAAGTTATGTTACCTCAATAATACATGTTCATTGGATAATTAATATAGGTTTATCAGATTTTTCTTGTAATCAAGTTTTATGTTATGAGAACGAGAGCAATTGTTCAATATGGAAAATTGCTTTTTCATTAACGTGGAAGGATAGTTCGAATAATAAAGATTAGTTTAAGCGTGTTAACAAGGGGTGGAGTTATAAATGCCAAACAACATAAACGAAGAAAAGCTGACAGGAGGGAATGTATCAAACGTATATCGTGCGGAAGATACGGTTCGACGAGAATTAAAGCCTGATAGTTTTAAAATTCATAAATTGTTGCAGCATTTGGAAAGTAAAGGTTTTGATCATGCTCCCAAGTTTTTAGGTGTTGATGAAAGAAATAGAGAGATATTATCCTTTATAGAAGGGGAAACAGGTAATTATCCTTTGAAAAGATATATGTGGTCTAATGATGTTTTAAAAGAAATAGCACATATGCTTCGTCTTTATCATGATGCAGTTAGTGATTTTCCGTCATTAAATGAGTGGCCACCAATTGACAATACCCCTGATAACATTGAGGTTTTATGTCATAATGATTTTGCCATATACAATATTATTTTTAATCATAAACAGCCAGTAGGTATAATTGATTTTGATGTTGCTGCTCCTGGTCCAAGGCTTTGGGACATAGCTTACACCCTATATACATGCGTTCCTTTAAGTAGACTTTATCATACCGAAACAGGTGAGGCCGTCTATTATAATCCTTTACATGATGCTGAACGAGTACAAAGAAGAGTTAAATTGTTTTTTGATTACTACGGTATTGGAGGGATGGAAAAGGGTTTTTAGAGATGGTTTTGTTGCGATTAGAAGGTTTATGTAAATACATGAAGAGAAAGGCCAATGAAGGAGACATTGCTTTTCAAAAAATGATAGACGATGGACATCTTGAGCATTATGAAAACGAAATAAAATTCATAAATGAGCATGGAAGAGAGTGGACTTAACCGCATGGATTGGTTGGATTTAGAGATCTATTATTGGAGGGTTACCCGATAGCTCGAATTAGATTTTTCTTATAGCTAAGCCTATCTCACATAGGTGAAGTGACGGCAAAGAGCAACACTTTATGAAAGGGTGTTCTTACAAGCATGGGAGTATTAAAGAAATTTCTCAAACAGTTTAAGAAGCCTGAAGGTTTTTTTGGTAGAGTTGCAGGATATTTAATGGCTAAGGAACCAGAAAAAAGTGATTGGACGGTATCGTTGTTAAATCCTACTGACTCGGCCAGGGTATTAGAAGTAGGTTTTGGTCCTGGGATAGCTATCGAAGCATTGTCGCAAAAGGTAACAGAGGGTTACATTGCAGGGATTGAGATTTCTGAAGTAATGATAAAAGCAGCGAGTAAAAGAAATAAGGAGGCTATTGACAAAGGCATTGTGGATTTAAGGTTTGTTAATGTTTCTGACATGTTACCTTTTGAAGAAAAGTTTGATTACATACTAAGTGTTAATAACTTCATGTTTTGGGAAAACCCCATTAACACACTCATGAATTTACGTGAGCGTTTAAAACCTAATGGGAAAATAGCGATTACAATCCACCCGAGAGCGAAAGGTGCCACCAACGAAACCACAAAAAAGTTCGGTGAAAAAATCATTGATTGCTTAAAAGAAGCAGGTTATTCAGAAAACCAGATACATTTTAAGAAAATGAAACCCGTGGATTGTGTTTGTGTTATAGCTATAAACTAGGTGGAAATAGTAATGTATATATAGTTGAGACTTTTATCTATTACCTGAATATTCATTCTCGATATATCATTATTATTACTGTAGATCGCCATGAGATTTATCTTGTGATAAGCTTTGGTTATCATAATTGTGTAAACTTATTTATTTTTCCTCCCATGATCATGGAAAGATAATGGAGTATTACGTATAACCTATTGGGTTCAGGAGGTGTATTATGCAAAAGGCAATCACTGTTCATTATCAATCCGATAAAAAGAACAACGTAAGTGAGTTGAACCAACTTCTTGAAGAGGGATGGAAGGTTGTATCTCAGAGTCCAGTCGGGTTGGTGCCAATGGTATCTTCACTTGTTGTACTGGAGAAAGAATAAGGAACAATTCTTCGGAAATCGTTAAAATAAAAAAGAATGATATTTAAATTTACCGCCTTTGCCAAGGGCGGTTTTCTTTTTGGATAAAAACAACATTAAAATATAAATAACAAAAATTTCCTGGTTTGTGTGCTATAATTATATATGCGTGTGAATGTTGCTATTTTTCAGAAAATTCACTTACTGGCTATTCTATATGGCGAGGGTTTCTTGGCCGAAATGTAGAATCTCTTTTACGCGGAATGACTGTAGTAAAAATAGATTTGGGAGGAATAGCCTTATGAAAGAATGTGCAATCGTGTATTGTGAAGATAAATTTGGAACAATGGATGGAAAGACAGCCAATGGGCTCGTAAGAAGTTCAAGAAACTTCGATATCGTGGGAGTTATTGATAGTACAAAGGCAGGGAAGGATGCCGGTGAATTTCTATTTGGAAAGGAAAATGGTATTCCTATCTTCAAGGATCTTCACCATGCTTTGGAGATGTTGGGGAAAGTTCCTGACCACTTTATATATGGAATAGCGCCTTCAGAGGCATTTTTGAAAAAAACGGAACGAAATCTTCTGTTTTATGCAATGGAACAGGGGATGAATATCGTAAATCCACTTCATGAATTTTTTACAAATGATCAGGAATTTGTAGAGCATTCAAAGAAATGCAATGTCAGGATAAACGATGTTAGGAAGCCTCCGGAAAAGAAAGACATGCATCTTTTTTCAGGAAGAATCCTATCAATTGATACGCCAGTCATAGCGGTACTAGGCACGGATAGCGCCATCGGAAAACGAACGACTTCTGTGTTGCTTGAAGATGCCTTGATCAAGCAGGGACTAAACGTCGCCTTTATTGCTACTGGCCAGACCGGTTTAATCCAGGGGGCAAAATACGGTGTCGCGATTGATGCGATTCCTTCTCAGTTCATGACAGGTGAAATCGAGAACCAAATTATGAAAGCATGGACAAATGAAAAGCCGGATATCATCATTGTTGAAGGACAAGGGGCATTGAGTATCCAGCATACATCAGTTCATGTGGAATTATAAGAGGTTCAAGACCTGGTGCCGTTATTGTGCAGCATGCCCCGAAACGGGAGCACCTTGGTGATTTCAGCTATATGAAAATGCCAACAGTCAAAAGTGAGATTGATTTAATCGAAAACTTTGCGAAATCAAAAGTCATTGCTGTCACAATAAATCACGAAAATATGTCTGATGAAGAGTTGGATCGTACAATTTCGGAATATGAAGCTGACCTGAATCTCCCAACAACGGATGCTCTTAAATTCGGATGTGATAAATTAGTCTCAAGCGTCTTTGAAGCTTATCCAACCTTAAAAAGCAAACAAAGTGTCACCACTCATTGACCAGATCACTTACTCCGCGCATTGAAATTAACCTGGCAAAAATCGCTCATAATGCGTCAACGTTAGTCGGAATATATGGAGCTAAAAATATTGGATTAATGGGAGTGACGAAAACGGTTTGCGGAGCACCTGAAATTGCTAAAGTCCTGTTAGAACAGGGGATACCAATGCTAGCTGATTCAAAGCTCCTCAACCTTAAAAGGATGCGGGATGCTGGTATCAAGGCGGATTTGGTGTATCTGAGATCACCCTCTTTAAGCGAAGTTGACATGGTCATTGAATATGCTGACATAAGCATCAATACTGAACTTGCTGTCGTTACGAAATTATCTGAGGCAGCACTGGTAAGTAATATTGTGCAGAACATTATTGTTATGATCGAGATGGGTGATTTAAGAGAAGGGATTATGCCCGAAGATCTTGATTGTTTTATTCAAGAAGTTTTGACATTGAAGGGGATTGAAATCGTGGGAATAGGCGTGAATTTTGCCTGTTTCGGTGGGGTCAAACCAGACAACCGGAAAATGGATGATTTATCCTTGCTCGCTTCCATGATTGAAACGAAATACACCTTGCCACTTTCATTCGTATCAGGTGGGAATTCAGCCAATTACGAGTGGTTTATGGGGGCTGCAGATGTTGGGAGAGAATCGATTTATTTGGGACGGGAAACGTTGAATCGATTGGTGATACCAGAATTGTATACGGACGCATTTACATTCATTTCAGAGGTTATCGAGTCAAAAGTAAAACCTTCGATGCCTTATGGAGAAATAGGGCAGAATGCTTTTGGGGAGGTTCCGCAATTTCAAGACCGTGGCCTCATGAATCGTGTGATAGTGGGTGTGGGAAATCAGGACGTGATGGTTTCAGGGTTAACTCCTCTATTAGATATTGAAATCCTTGGCTCAAGCAGCGATCATACAGTGATAAATGCTAAAGATAGCAACTTGAGAGTTGGTGATGAAGTCACCTTCAATTTGAACTATGGCGCACTTCTTTCCCTCATGGTGTCTCCATATGTTGAGAAAAAATACAGCTATGTTATTTAATAGGGAGTTTCCCCTCCCACCTTTATAAAACCGCTCAGAGGTCAATGCTCTGAGTGGTTTTTAACATTTTAGTTTGTTTGAAAGTGGTGCTTGGGCAGAAATAGTCATTATAAGCATAATAATAAACCTTCAATATCATGTTTCTGCAAGCAGGGGCAGTATTCAGGAATTCTACGTGGAGGATTGCTTCCTATTAAAAGGAAGTACTTACATAAGAAAAGAATAAGAACTTTATATAGATGAAGGAGTAGAATTGCTATAGCGTACCCGATTCTTTAAATTATTGGAAGGAAACCGTACAATGAACAAGTGGTTTGTGAGTTAAAAGAGGTGAAAAGTACAATGAATGTTCATAAAAGGAAAATATTCAATCCAGCCTCGGGTGCGATTGTCATGGCGTTAGGTATTTTTTTACAAGGGGCGATGAACCATTTTTTAAATCAAACAGCAGGTAGATGGTTTGTTTTTGCTTATCTGCTTCTTTCTATTGCCATATATTCAAAATTGTTCCGGCAGGTCTTCCAAAAAGGTTTTCTTACCTCATTACTTAAAAACCCAGTCAATTCCTTCGTTCTCGGTTCGTGGATTGCTGGTTTTTCTGTGTTGAGTATCGTATTGGAAAGGTATCTACCTTTGCTTCATTTTATGGTGGCTGCTTTGGCGGTTGTCAATTCATTGCTGTGGGTAATGTTTCTTTATATTTGTTTTATGAATTTCAAGCAATTGTGGATTCGTCCAGCTTTCCATGCCACTCATGGTGTTGTACTTTTGTCTGCTGTAGCAACTCAATCAGTGGTCATCTTATGGAATGAATTGTTTCCTTCTTTGCCTGATATTTTCAGTCTATCTGCATTTGCCCTGGGTGGTCTTTTTTATATCGGTGGCCTCATTCTTATTTTTAAACGATATCTTGAAACAGACTGGTCCTTAACAGAAGACTGGACGAATACCAATTGCATTATCCATGGTGGTCTTTCGATTACGGGGCTTGCCATTGTTTCGACAAAAATGTTCCAAGGGGAGATTCTGCTTTATTATTGGATGCTTGTTCTGATGATTTTTTGTCTGGTGGAAGGTTTGGAAGTCGTTCGTGCTATCAAGCGAATCCGGCAAAAGGGTTGGAGAAAAGGCGTCTTTTCCTATAATGTCAGCCAGTGGTCACGAAATTTCACGTTCGGGATGTTTTATGCTTTTACAATGGTAATGCATGAAAACGCTTCTTACAAAAAACATCTCTATGATTTCCATGAGCATTTCCTGTCTCTATGGGCATGGGTGGTTTTAATAGCTCTTGTCATCGAAATCGTTTTGTGGGGTGGGGAGAAAGTGATAAAGGAAAATGTCAAGGGCGAACAAGGCATATATTAAGGCTTAGACTGTTTTTTGGTAGCTTTTTTTTTGAAAAATATAATCAGTGTGTCTCCTGTTCCAAGCTTCCCGATTCCCGACTTTTGAAACGGAAGCCAGTGTGTAATCGTACACGTATAAAGAAGATAAAACGGAGGTTGTCTTATTGATCAAAAAAACTCTATTTATTGTTATTATGCTCCTTATAGCCGCCGGTTGCGCATCTAACCAGTCTACTGGTGAGAATACGACAGAAGATGATGTAACAAAGGTCCTGGAGCAAATTTTTTCTGGACCTGATGAAAAGCTGACCCGATTTTATGAAGAGGATGATTATGAAGGGGTTTTTGACTACTACACGGACCACTTCGAATCATTCTTTACCGAAGAGTACATGAATCAGGCGGTGAACACCAATCTGCTTGGCGGCTTTCATCAGAAGGCGTATGGGAATGAAGTTAACATGGAGATTGGCAATAGAAGCATTGAGCAGAGCGAGGACACAGAAAACGCTTATGATTTTGAGATGCAAATCGATGTCAGTAATGGTCAGTCAGCGGAGATCAGTGGGAGAGTGAACACGAACGAAGAGGGCAAAATCACTCGAATCCACTATATTGACACTCAATCATTGATGAACGCTTTTGATACGGCCGTGGAAACAGAAGAAGGACTATACGAATACGATCGTTCGATGTTGGTTAGCCGGACTGGAGATGAAGCCTATCAGCCTATGTATCCGACTGTCATGCCTTTTGAAGTTGATGGTGTAGAAATTGAACCTGGGATCATGGAGCAGAAGGATACCTTATTAACATTCATCTTTCATGCCGAAAAGGACGAAACGATGGAACTGATGACCGTCAAGGATGGTGAAATCACCTCTCAGGACTTGGACACGGAAGAGGTTTCTATCGGGAATCAAACAGGTCAATATGCTGGAAACGAAGGCGGGACTCAACGGTTGATTTGGTCAGACGGATCGATCACCTATGAGTTGAAGGGGGAAGTAGAGGGCCTATCAAAAGGTGATCTGATCACAGTGGCAGAGTCTTTTGAATAAGTCATACACCTGACCTCCCCGTTGCAACAGGCTCGGTCGGAAATCGACGGAGCCTGTTATTAATAGCAGCTATTGCTTGTTTTTACGTTCCAATCGGCTCCATTCCTCATTGACTACAAATGCAAGGTCATCATTACCGAATAAAGACAACACTTCTAATAAAGTTTCTACAGGAATCTGGTAGGCTTCATTTGGAGGGAGTGTTAATTCCGCGGCATCCGCCAAAGCAGTATTGTTTGACTGATTTGGATAAGCTTTTTTATATATTTCAAAAGGATCCAACTCGTTGTTTACACACCATTGAGCGAAAATTAAAATCATCTTTTGTTCATCTTGCTTGTATTGGTGAATGACTTGTTCATCCATTTCCTTACGGTCCATGCCTCAAGCCTCCTTAAGATAAATTCGTATAACGGATTTTACTACCGAAAAGTATCCTATTTATCTAATACTGGATTAGAAAGCGTACGCCTATCAATGAAATTCTCATATTATCTATTTTAGCACTGGTATTTCTTGCTGTCTTCTATGGTCCGTCATCTTGAGGAAAACACAGCAAGCAGCTTTTTCAGTTATGTATGTTTTGTGACAACTATGCACATTTACAGGTGATTTCCAATCTTTGTAGAAAGAATTCTTAAGTGGGGTGTTACTATTAGTAAACAAAGCTTTTCCCAAAAAAAGAATTCTTATTTATTACTATTTGGATTGGGCATATCTACTTTAGGAGACTTTATTTATCTCGTCGCCATCAATATCCTAGTATTGAAATTAACCGGTTCCGCTGCTGCAGTAGCGGGTTTATGGATAATAGGACCAATAGCTTCAATGTTAACGAAATTTTGGTCTGGGAGTATGATAGATCGTTTGAATATAAGAAGAATAATGATTGGAACAGACATCATTCGCGCGATTTTAGTTGCGATCATTCCTTTCTTCAGCTCTATATGGCTTATCTATGTATGTCTATTCTGCCTATCCATTTCAAAAGCCTTCTTTGAACCAGCAGCGATCACCTATATAACTAACGTTGTTCCTGAGAATGGTCGAAAACGGTTTAACTCTTTCAGAAGTTTGATCACTTCCAGTGCTTTCTTCATCGGTCCTGCTATTTCGGGAGCACTTCTTCTCATTACCACTGTTCATATATCCATATGGATCAATGCTTTTTCTTTTGTAGTTTCAGCTATAATGTTGTATTTCCTGCCAAACGTGAATACTGATGCTGATGCAACAGGAGACAGATTCAGCTTGAAAATATTGAGAAGTGATTGGAAAGAAGTATTTAAATTCAGTCAGAACAACCTATTTATTGTAAAGGTGTACTTCTTAGCTCAATTTTTTATGATTGTAGCACTTGGAATGGATGCACAAGAGGTCGTCTTTACTCAAAAGGTATTGAATTTATCTGAGACAGACTACGGCTTACTCATAAGTCTCACAGGCGTGGGCTCTATTTTAGGAGCAGCTACTGTTTCGTTCGTGGCTGAAAAATTGTCTATAAGAGCAATGATGTCCAGTGGATATTTTCTGGTATCGGTTGGTTATTTGGTTTATGCTTTCTCTTTTTCATTCTGGACAGTAGCATTCGGATTTATGGTCTTAGGGTTTTTCAACTCCTTTTCTGGTACTGGGTTTATGACTTTTTATCAAAATAACGTGCCTGTTAAAATGATGGGGAGGATTTCTAGCATATACGGAATCTTTCAAAGTCTTCTTCAAGTCATCTTTATATTATTGATTGGTTTTACAGGTGATATCATTCCGGTCAGGTACAGCATCATTGCTGCTTCGACATTATTGTTAGTTCTAAGCATTTGGCAAATAAAGTTAGTTCTGACGCCAAGCAAATCCGGATATTTCGAAGAAGAACCAGAACTTCAAAGCACTTCTTAATATTTCACATTTGAACTTAAAGGATTTCAGGCATGATTTTATGGAACACAGTCTTAACTAAAAGGGGTGTGTTCTTTTATCTGGAGAAGATCAACCTTCGAATTACTTATTTGGCTTCTTCACCCATAAATTCACTTGTAAATCAGTAATTGTCACTTCTATGATAGGGTCATCTTTTAAATCAATGTTTTTCATTTGGTCGGGATGGGATAACTGAAATCCGAATTGGTCCCCATCGCGATAAGTCAAACCGGAAGATCCAGAAGGGGTTAATTGATAAGCTTCGCCTTTATACACTGCTTCTGCTTCCGCTTTGAAATGACTAGTAAAACCGTTATCATTACGTACGTGCTCCAAACCAGAAATTAATGTCGCGCCACCCGCGTCATAACTTCCGCTTGATCTGAAAGTTATTTCATATCCTGAATCCAATTGCGATACTTCTGTTACATGAATTTTATTTTCACTTTCCTCTAAAAGCACTTTTCCTTCGTTACTTTCTATATCATTCAAATCAATTTTTATGGTGTACTTTCCCTCTTCTGGGAAGGTTTTATGATAATAGTCCTCTATGTTACTTGTTAGGTAGCTGATCCCTTTGGATTGTAGATTGATGCCTTCGATTATTCGCGGGAGCAGCAGGAAACCAATAGCGATTATTGCCAAAAGGATATATAACATATTCAAATTAAATATTCTTCCTATCACATATCTTCCTCCTCATAAAACCGGATGGTAATCTATTAACCAGCACGGTCCGAAAAACCTTATGTCCATATTACCATAAAATTACACCGTCTTTTTAAGGTATGGGTGAACGGACAAGGATTAGTAATTGGGTTGTATTATGTATGCAATATAGAGGTTGATAGCCTTCAAATCCATAGCTTCCCCTAAGTTTCATTTTTGCGCCGCACGGGTATGTTTATATCAGATTAGTAACGACGGTCGTGCGGAGGTAGAGTATGGAAAAGTTATTGGTTTCAGTGGTCATCCCGGCATTTAATGAGGGGGAGAATATTGAACTGGTACATGAAGCGCTGCAAAACGAGTTTGCTGGACTTTCCTATTCGTGGGAAGTAGTTTTTGTAAACGATGGAAGCAGTGATGATTCGCTTAAGAATATCCGCACATTGGCAAATACATATCCAGAAGTGAAATATGTGTCATTCACACGCAATTTCGGTAAGGAGGCTGCCCTTTTCGCCGGACTTGAGAGCGCCAGGGGGGAAGCGGTGGTTATTATGGATGCTGATTTGCAGCATCCCCCTGCACTGATTCCTGATTTATTGGAGGGATATGAGGAAGGCTATCAACAAGTAGTGGCCAAGCGGAACCGGGTAGGAGAGGCAAAGTCCCGCTCTTTCCTCTCTTCGCTTTACTATAAAACTGTCAATCGCCTTATCCAGGTGGACCTGCATGATGGGGAAGGAGATTTCCGGCTGTTGGGAAGACAGGCGTTAGAAGCTATCTTGACACTCAGTGAGGGCAACCGGTTTTCCAAGGGACTGTTTTCGTGGATCGGGTTCGAACAGAAAACCGTCCATTTTGACAATGTCGAGCGGCAAAATGGCCATTCACAATGGTCGCTGAAGCAGCTGCTAGAGTATGGAATCGAAGGAATCGTCTCCTTCAACCAGCGGCCGCTTCGTTTTGTAATGTATACAGGTTTGTTAATCATGGCACTCAGCCTCCTTTATATCTCTTTCATCTTCGTGATGACTCTCATCAGAGGAGTGGAAGAGCCTGGCTATTTCACGATCATATCTTCCGTCTTATTCCTCGGAGGTGTACAGCTGGTGAGTCTCGGAGTGATTGGTGAATATGTCGGAAGAATCTATATGGAAACAAAGAAACGTCCGCATTATCTCGTGCAGGAGAGTAATGTA
Source organism: Halobacillus litoralis (assembly GCF_004101865.1). Classification (NCBI taxonomy): domain Bacteria; kingdom Bacillati; phylum Bacillota; class Bacilli; order Caryophanales; family Bacillaceae; genus Halobacillus; species Halobacillus litoralis. Next base: position 615,722 of record NZ_CP026118.1, on the reverse strand, counting down.
GAAAGGGATACCTATGAGTAAGTGGAACAATGAATTCACCCGGTTCGTCGTCGTAGGCGGACTGAATACAGCGAATTACTATTTATTCTATGTTCTTTTTTATAACTTTCTGGGCTGGTTTTACCTTCTTTCACACATCCTTGCTTTTTTCATCAGCATGGTCATATCTTTTTTCTTAAATGTCTATTTCACCTATAAGGTAAAGCCCACTTTGGGCAAATTCCTTATGTTCCCGTTCACTCAGGTGGTCAACATGTCGGTTTCTTCCCTTTTAATCTACCTGTTTGTCGACCTGTTGCATTGGAATGGCAATATCGCTCCATTAGCTGCGGTCATTTTCACTGTTCCAATCACTTTTCTTGTTACTAGTAAAATTCTGAAGAGGTAAGGCGTGAATAATCATGACAAAGAAACAATGGATCCTGCTTATCTGCGGCAGTCTTCTCACTGCTCTCCTGGCGCACGCCTTCTTCCTATACCAATGGACACAAGGAGTGTATATGACAGGGCCGAATGACGGGCTCTCTCAGATGGTTCCTTTCCGTGAGATGCTCTACGACCAGTTCACCAGCGGGAATTTTTTCTATTCTTATGAATTTGGACTCGGCGGAGGCACTCTCAGCCAGCTAGCCTATTATTATGGTATCAATATCTTTTTCTTCCTGACAGTCATGGTGGTATTCATTCTGGAATCCCTGTCGATCATCAGGGAACCGGATGTCTTGTTCTGGGCCCAGGCTACTGTTTTTAGCAGCGCCGTGAGGATGATGTTCATATTAATCATCACTACATATGTATTCCGATACCTGAACGACGGAAGGCTGCTCCCATCCTTCATTGGCGCTGTCCTTTATGGAACTTCCGCGATGTATTTTTTGCATGTCACTTATTGGGAATTCTTCGGAGATGCTTTCCTGTGGCTGCCGCTTTTGATTCTCGGGGTGGAAAAAATCATCCGGGAGAAAAAGCCGGGCTGGCTTATTACAGCGACAGCTATCTCCTTCTTTGACAATTTTTATTTCGCCTATATCAGCGGCATTTTCACCGGCCTCTATATAGCAGCAAGATGGATATTTCCCTTAGGCACAATAGAAACGCCGAAACGTGTCCAACTCAAATATTATTGTTTTTGCGTCCTGCTTGGATTCGGTATCGGCTCTGTCGGGCTTGTGCCTGCAGTCTGGAGTTTTCTGCAAAACACACGGCCACCATATGATCAGAAAATCCCGCTTGCTGCTTTTCCGAGCAACATTCTTTATGACAGCTACTACCTGATCGTTCCAGCCGTGTTTGTGCTGATGCTTGGCGTTCGACAGCTGTATAGGAAGCCACAGTTCCGATTATTCGCCATATTGAGCCTGGGATTGATCGTCCTGCATTTCATCCCATGGGCAGCAAGTTTTTTCAATGGCCTATCCGCCCCCCAGCATCGTTATGAATATCTGGCAGCGTTCACGATTGGCTGCGCCGTTGCTGCTGGACTGCCCGCATTGAAAGATGTGACGATAAAACAGCTCACGGTTGCAAGTGTAGGACTCGTTGCTGTGTATACGGTTTTTCAGTTGACGGATCCAACATTAGAACTCAGCAGCCTATGGTCAGCAGCTATCCCCATTTTTGCAGGAATAATACTGTTGTTCGTATTTCTGTTCATCAAGGATGGAAAAAAAACGGTGTATATGTATGGTCTGTTCACCATCATCGTCCTATCGCAGCTTGCAGTGATGAATTATTATCAATACGACAAGTTGTATGCAGATGGAAGTGTCCATGAAAGCACGAAGGAGTATATTATGGGTGAGAAATATTCGGCAGAAGAACAGCAGGCATTAATTGATGATGTTCTGGATTCCGATTCCACCCCTCTGCCCCGGGTCACATGGATGGAAAATGGTAGATATAACACACCGATCATCCAAGGTTTTCCCGGAACCAGTGTCTATTCCAGTATCCTTAATGGGAATCTGCTGAATTACTATTATCATGATCTGGAAATTGATATGAAACGGGAAAGCGTCAGCAGATACTCTGGATTCGGGGATCGTGCCAATCTGCACAGCTTATGGCAGGCCAACTATGTCATGTATGAAAAAGGGGAAGAAACGAATATTCCATACGGATTTGTCCCTTATAGGGAAAGTGAAGACTATATTGTTTATGAAAATACCAATCCTCTCCCATTCGTCCGCGTTTCCGATCAGATCTACAGGGAGGAGTCACTGGAAAATCACCACCCACTGACCCGTGAGCAAGCGATGCTGCAGGGTCTTGTGGTAGAAAATGCAGAGACGAAAAGGAAGGACGTTCCGCATAAAGAAAACTTGGTTGACAAGAAAAACATAGAAAGCGTCGGTGGCAGCTATTCCGATGAAAGGCTTGTCATCACGGAAGAAGAAGGGGGACTGGACATCTCTCTTCCAGATTCCGTGCTGGATTCGGATGCTGAAGATATCTATGTTTCCTTTTATCTATTGAACAATGAAGTAGAGGCGCCACTATTTGCTCTAAGGGTGAACGATTTCTGGACCACTAGGAAATCCAGGGAATCCATTTATAAAACAAATGTAAATGATATCACCATCCGCATCCCTAAAGAGGAGCAAATTTCCATCCGTATGCGGGAAGGAGATTATACGTTAAAAGATGTGGAGGTTTATACGGAAGATTACGTGGCACTTGAAAACGCAGCAGAAAATAAACAGGAGAACCAGCGGAAGCATGATATAGCAATCGCTGGAAACCGCATCACCATCGACGACCTGTCAGCGGATACGGATGGCTATCTTGCCATTCCTGTCCCTTATGAAAAAGGTTGGCAGGTTAAGGTAGATGGAGAGAAACGCGACTTGGAACAGGTCAACTATGCTATGCTCGGCACCTCGATACAAGAAGGAGATGAAAGAGTAGAATTCATCTATCATCCTCCGTATATCAATATCACTTTGATGGCCGCTGGGGTGTCCCTGCTTATAGCGATGATTTGGGTAAGGAAGAGACGGAAGAGTTGAATGGTTTTAACATCTTGAAAGACCATCTTTGTTTAACTAAAGTTCTCTCAGACCATGACCAAAAGGGGAATATGCAGGATACTTGTGGAAATTATGGGAGATTTGGACCCGGATAATGTGTTTTATGGAATTGAATACACAAATAACCCCGTTAGTTATTTCTAACGGGGAGTGAATAGAGATGAAACCTGGAGGAAGATCATCCTCCGAAAAATCAGGGAGACAGGGGAGAGCTTTCCTTTTTCTTCTGAAAACATGTCAAAGCTAAGAACCTATCTACTTATTTCACGCCTGCTAACTCAGGAAAGATCACTTAGTATTAAACCGGTCCCCAGCCAATCAACACCCCTACAGATAACATGATCACAGCAATCACTATCCAGATCAACAAGAGAGGCAGCATCCACTTCGCCCACTTTATCCAAGGCACTCCCGCTACGGCTAAGCTCGCCATCAATGGCCCGGACGTAGGAAAGATACTATTCGTGAATCCATCCCCGAACTGATAAGCCTGAACAGCAACTTGACGGGTGATCCCGACCATATCAGCTAATGGGGATAAAATCGGCATGGCGATCATTGCCTGCCCGCTTCCTGATGGAACCAGGAAATTCAAAACTCCATTTGCGACAAACATCCCAAGTGCAGCGAAGACAGGGGACAGTCCTTCAAGTGGGATCGACAAGGCATTTACCGCCGTATCCAGGATTTTCGCATTTTCCATGACAATCAAAACTGCACGGGCAACACCGATAATCAACGCGCCATAGACGAGCTTTTGACACCCATCAAGGAAAGTCATAGCCACTTTATTATAGTTCATACCAGCAATAATCCCTGATACGATCCCGATCACAATAAAAAAGGCAGCCATATGATTAATCGTCCATTTAAACTCAATCGTCGCATAAATGAAGAATAATAGCGCAGCACCTACGAAGGCCAGGATCCACTTATGACGGACCGTAAAGGGCGCCTTCAACTCATCTTCAGACGCCTGCTTTTCATCTAAGACACCTACAAGACTTTTTGCAGGGTCATTCAACAGCTTTTTCGCATAGCTCCACGTATAATGAATGGTGATTCCTACAATTACTACGAAAGCGATGATTCTGAGCAGCATCCCGGAAAACAATGGAATATCGGCAATTGACTGAGCGATTCCAACAGTATAAGGATTTAAAAAACCGACGTTAAACCCGGCGAATGTCGCTCCGAACGTAATCGATACGGCAACGATTGCATCCAGCTTCATCGCCCGGGCAATAATCACACCAATCGCTACAAAAGGAATGACAGCGTTCGCGATGACTCCGACGGCTCCTCCTATGGCGAATAATATGGAAACCACTGAAATCAGCCAGAACTCCTTTCCTCTGGTTTTATTGACCGCTCTTAAAATCCCACCTTTTATCGCACCCGAGCGCTCGACAACTTCAAATGCTCCTCCAGCAAATAACACTAAGAAGATCAGTCCCGCTGACTGAATCATCCCTTCCTGTAAGGCTAAAAAGATATCCATGAATCCTGCCGGGCTTCCATCTACTTCACTGTATGTACCAGGAATGACCCGCTCCACGCCATCCACAGTTTCACGCTCAAATGCTCCTGATGGAACAAGATAGGTTGAGATCACCGCTAACAATAAAACTGCAAAAAGAATGACATATGTATCCGGCATTTCCCATTTTCGTTTCTTTTCCACCCCTGTGTTCAAAGTTCGATCTGGTAGACTCATGTCGTCCTTATACCTCCTGGTGAATAATTATTCAATTTTCATGACCAAGAACTCAGTATTCATACTTGGAATGAAAAAGGATATTGTATAGTATATAAACAAATTTAAATATTTGCAAAATTTAATAGAATAATAGGGCGAAATAGCCAGGAGGACTGTTTAATTAAGAAGGTTTTCTTGAGGGGAATAGAAGAACGGTTTGATATGCAGAGGGGGGAAGGTCTGAATGGTAGACAGGGTGTGGTTTAATTAGTATTTAACAGGCTGGTGAAGGTGAGGGTACATGGATCTTCTTCGATATAAAATGTGAGGGGGGAGGACAAGCGACTCTACTGCCGTTACCCCCCTTTATTCAAAAGCTTTATGGGATGAGGACGATCTTCCCGAGTTTGCCTGCATTTTTAAAATAGGCTTGAGCTTCCCGGGCTTCTTCTAGTGGAAAGGTGCGGTCAATGACCGGTTTGATTTTACCCTCTTCTATAGCATCAAGCATGCGTTTGAACTCGTTTCTTGTCCCTAGAACAGAACCGTACAGAGTGATGTGTTTCAAGTAGAGGGTCCGGAAATCAAGCTCAGTTTTTTGCCCCCCTGCTGAACCAGATGTGCAAAATTTCCCTCCCTTTTTGAGTACTTGCAAGGAAGTGCTGAATAAGGCATCGCCTACTACATCCAAGACAGAATCGACCGGGCCGCCGTTTACTTCGATGATCTGTTCAGCTAGGTTGTCAGACTTGTACGATAGCACGTGGGTGGCTCCTAATTCCTTCATTTTTTCCTCAAGCTTCAAATCTCCGACAATCGCGATGACCTTAGACCCGAATACGTTGGCAGCAATTTGGACGTTCAGAGAACCTACACCGCCATTTGCACCGGTCACCATGATTGTTTCCTCTGGCTTTGCTTTGATTTGTTCCACCATATGCCAGGCAGTCATTCCGCTTACAGAGAAGACGGCACTTTCAATCGAATCGGTTAGAGGCATCTCATAGCATAGGTCAGCGGGCCAAGTTACGTATTCGGCATATCCTCCATCGTATTCAGAACCGATAAAGGACATATCTTCTGAGATATGCTCAAGTCCTTCTTTGCCGCTTGATGTGAATGGAAATAAGACGACATCTTTTCCTATTAAGCTTTCATCCACTTCACTTCCTGTCTTCTCAATACAACCAGTGATGTCTGATCCTGGTATGCGAGGGAATTGTACACCTTCTGGCCGCCAACCTGACTTACCCCCTGACCCATAAGCTCCTTCTCGCATCCAAATTTCAGTATTATTGATTCCACAAGCCTTCACTTTAATGAGTACTTCATCACTTTTCGGTTCCGGCACCTTTTTTTCCACGAGCTCTAATTTGTCTACATCACCGTAACCTGTTACTTGTACAGCTTTCATATTATCCTCCCTTTTCATTGCTTAAATTGATACTCTTCAGTTTAATTGTTTTTTTCATTTAGGCAAGTTCAGCATCTTTTAATTCTATCTATAAAATGCCCAATCCACCCGATAACATGAGTCGATCTTTTGTATGCAGGTACGTTTCCTAAACGAATACATACGATGATTTTATAAATTGCGAAGGGATTGAGAAAGATGTATTACGTTCCTTATATGTTCACTTATCAACATCCATATTATGTTCATGGACCATTGAATAACTATGGAACACAATCAGTTTACTGGGCTCCTCCTAATGAAAATAGATTTAATTATTACCGTTCATCCACCAACGATAGGAGTATATCATTAATGGATTATGGACCTGAATCATACGTCGTCAATATCAATGAAGCAACGAAACAAAACAATACTTATCGTACAGCTTTATGGACTGGATCCCATTTACAGATGACAGTAATGAGTATAAATGTAGGTGAAGATATCGGTTTGGAAATGCATCCTAATCTTGATCAATTCCTACGTATTGAACAAGGGCAAGGGTTTGTCCAGATGGGTAAAAGTAAAGATCAATTAAACTTTGAAAAAAATGTCTATGACGATTCCGCCATAATCATACCTGCTGGTACATGGCATAATCTAACCAATACAGGTGAGACACCTCTTAAGCTTTACTCGATATACGCCCCACCTAACCATCCATTTGGAACAGTTCATGTTACCAAAGCAGATGCAATAGATGCGGAATAAGGCTACAGTGAAGGCTATGAAGAATCTGTTGTTTTTGGCAGGACACCAGATGAATGGGTGCAGTACACGGAATTTTTAGTGGAGGAAGGGCTGGAGGATGTGAAAAGAGGAGTAAACGCCACACACATTCTTCAAGAATTAGTACTAATGCGACTCCACGTAGGGAAAAGTTATTCACAAGAAAGAGCTAATGAAATAGTAGAAGAGTGGGAACGTACAGGGAAATCCAAACTTCTTCAGCAAAGTAAAAACATGTAAAGGAAGTACATTGTTAATTAGAGTTTTCCATTGATTTATTATACAGAAAATCCTTTTTACGCTTATTAATTCAAACATTATATATTTATCCAAAGCCATCCTCCATCAGGTTGGTTTTTTTGTGCTATTGATAAAAAATCTCCGTACTTCTTCTCTCCCTCTGATTTGCTGAAAAATTCCAAAGGTTATCATTTATGTCCATAGACCCTGTCAACACAGGAAAAACGACAGCAAACGAGTGAAAAGTTAATTTTTTCATGAAAAATGTGATCCAAATTTGATCCTTGTCCGATAGCTATGTGAAAAAACAAAAACGAAGGAGAGATGAATGAATCATGAATTTCAAAAAAGCTCTATTAGTCGTACCAATGAGTGCAAGTCTGTTACTCCCTACGTCTTTGGATATCGTGAATGCTGAAGAACATAAGATTCCACAAACTCAAACGGAAGCAGTAGAGTTGCGATCCCAGCTGGACAACTTGTTCAGTGAGCATGCTTACCTGGCTGTTGAAACAATGAGAAAAGGAGCGGAAGGTGCATCGGATTTTGAACAATCTGCTGCTGCTTTATCCTCCAACACTGATGACCTCACAGCTGCTATTGAATCTGTATATGGTAAAGAGGCTGGGGAGAAGTTCAATGAGATGTGGTCTTCTCACATTGGTTACTTCGTCGATTATGTGAAAGCGACAGGTAATGAAGATGAAGAAGCAAAACAAATGGCATTGGATGAATTGAACCAGTATCGTGAGGACTTCTCTGAATTTATTTCAGAAGCGACCGGAAACCGCTTGAAAGCAGATGGTCTTGCTGAAGGCTTACAAATGCACGTCGACCAGTTGATCGGTGCTTTTGATGCATATGTAGCAGGGGATTATGAAGAAGCGTATATGAAAGAGCGTAAAGCCATTGAGCATATGTATGGCGTAAGTAAAGGGATGTCTAGTGCCATCGTTAATCAATTCCCGGATAAATTCAACAATACGAAAGCTGTCACTCCAGCTGCCGACCTTCGTTCTAACCTGAACCACCTTTTGAGTGAACATGTTGGACTAGCTACGATGGCGATGCAAAATGGACTTGATGGATCAGAAGATTTTGAAGCATCCGCTAAAGCTCTTTCAAATAATACAGAAGACTTGACGAAAGCGATTACGTCCATCTTTGGTGAAGAAGCTGGTTCCCAGTTCAATAACATTTGGACACAGCACATCGATGACTTCGTTTCTTATGTAAAAGCGACAGGAAATGATGATGAAGCGAAGAAAGAAGAAGCCATGAAAGCGTTGGAAGATTATCGTGAAACATTCGCTAAGTTCCTTGAGCAAGGTACTAAAGGCGAGATAAGTGCAGATAAACTGGCTCCAAGTCTGCAGCAACATGCCGATTACTTGTTCAATACGTTTGATCAATATGCAGCTGAAGACTATGAGAAAACCTATATGACTTTAAGAGATTCTTATGCTCATATGTTCGGCGCATCTAAAGCTCTTTCCACTGGGATTGTAGGAGCATACCCTGATAAATTCATGGGTGAGGAAATGCCAGAGGAAATGCCGGATACAGGCATGGGTGGCACAGCGACAGATAACAACATCTGGTTGTATGCATCCATTCTTGCAGCAATTGCAGCGGCAGGCGTCTTCCTCCGCAAACAATCTAAACAGCAGTAATCCTTGGCTTTAAACAATGCAATGTTGAATAAAGGATCTAAATGCTAAACCGCCTTTTTTGAGAGGCTACTGAAGAATTGCAACTTTCTGAGTGATGCATCAAAGAAAAAGCCGAGTCGGACGATTTTATCGTTCAACTCGGCTTCTTCATATCGCTGAAACCTTGGGGCTCTTGCTCCCCCGTGTGCTTTAGTATCCGTTTGATATTGACGGTGAATATCGCTATCGTCCCTTGTAATCTCAGGTGATTCTCTTTTATAATTCAAAGGAAATCACTCTTTTTAGATGGACCTCGTTGCTTCCACGATGAGCGTTCGGTGGTGACGCCTGCGGGAACAGCGCGAGCCGAAGATCCACTTGGTCAAGTGATCTTCTTGACCAAGTTAGCTGAGGCCGTGCCCGCGGCAAGCATCCACCGATAAGCGATTCGTGAGAAGCAACAACAAACTTTATCAGCTCCTCTGGATTGAAAGGGGTTTTTCGGTTGGACTTATTAGATGAATGAAGTAGAATTGAACGAAAATATACTCACTTACGGTAGACGGAACTTTCAAAATATTGTAAGGTTGAAGTGACCATAACAAAATAATGAATTACTCACTAGGGGTGCCTTTACTTAAAGGCTGAGATTGAAGTAGAACTTCGAGACTCTTTGAACCTGAACTGGCATTAAAACCAGCGGAGGAAAGTGACAAAGCCTTTGTATTTTCACACGTGAAATGGATGCATTTTCATGTTGGTAATAAAAATAGGTCATGCCACTCTCCTCCGGGAAGGTGGCATTTTTTTGTTAAAAATTTTGTTTAGCTCTGCGAGTGTGGGTCATGGCGCTTATATTCCTGTTGAGGAGGTGAGGTTGTGAAATTAGTCGCCGTTACTAATGGAGAAATGGAAGAAACAGATTTGGTAAGAACCATTCTTGATTTGGCAGAGGTTGTTGACCTCATCATTCTGAGGGAAAAACAAAAGACGGTTTCCGGGTATCTTTCTTTTGTAAGGAACTTGCTGGAAAGTGGAGTTCCTAAACAGAAGCTTTGTGTTCATAAACATATGGATGTTGCGGGTTTGACGGGGGTCGATCATCTTCATCTTCCGGAAAATGGGGCAGCAGTCAACAAGGTAAGGAAAATATACCCGCACCTCACTGTAGGTGTATCTGTACATACCATAGATGCAGCTATACAAGCAGAAGAGGAAGGAGCGGATTATGTCATGTATGGCCACGTTTATTCCACAAGCAGTAAAAAAGGAAGGACTCCTAGAGGAATCGGAAACGTCGCCAACCTGACTGGGGTGCTCAGTATTCCAGTGGTGGCAATCGGGGGGATTCATCCTGGAAAAGTGAAAGAACTGACTGCGATAGGGGTGGAAGGGATCGCGGTCATGTCTGGGATATTCAGTGCTGAAGATCCTCTGGAAGCGGCGGATCGTTACAAAAGGAAGGGGCTTTATGATGGATAAGCACATAGATACGTTGGTTATCGGCGGGGGGATCATAGGTCATTCGGTTTCCTATTATTTGAGTGAAAGTGGCCTTTCTTCGTTAGTGGTGGAAAAGAATACAAGTGGCAATAGAGCGACAAAGGCAGCTGCCGGCATGCTCGGGGTGCATACAGAAAATAAAGAAGCAGGTGCTTTTCACCAGTTTTGTGAGAATAGCAGAAATCTGTATAAAAAATTAAGTACGGACTTATACGCACAAACAGAGATAGATATCGGCTTTTCACAATGCGGCATGCTGGAAATTGCCACCGATCCACGACATCACGATGATTTGCTCGCAAAAAGGGACCTGTTTCCTGACTTAATGTATCTTTCGGGTCACCAGCTACGAGAGCGGATACCTGCCGTCACTAAAAAAGCATCTGGAGCATTATTCATGAAAGAGGATGGACATGTGGAACCCGCACAAGCTTGTGAAGCCTTTAAGCGAGGGGCGTTAGCTTATGGTGGAGGTCTGCTTGAGAATAATGGGGTAGTAAGTGTAGAAAAGTCAAAAGGGGCTTTTAAAGTCCACCTCGAAAATGGTTCACTCACTGCTGAAAAGGTCGTAGTGGCTTCAGGGGCTGAAAGCGGTCGTTGGTTTACTGGTACTGGTCTTTCAAACCCTATGGTTCCGACAAAAGGCGAATGTTTTTCCATCAAACCTGACAGGCACTTTGTAAATGAGACCTTATTCTTCCGCAATTTTTACCTCGTGCCAAAGCTGGATGGACGCCTTGTAATCGGGGCGACTACCATTCCTGAGGACCGAAGCACGGCCACAACAGCTGGGGGGTTATCAAAATTGATGAATGATGTGTTCTCCATTTTCCCTGATTTACAAGAAGAAGCCTTCCATGGATGTTGGTCAGGGGTTAGGCCAGGTTCGGTCGATGGCAGGCCGATCATCGGTGAGCATCCTGAAATAGAGGGGCTGTATTTTGCCACCGGTCATTATCGTAATGGAATCTTGCTAGCTCCTGCTACCGGCCAAATCATTAAAGATATGATTGCTGGAAAGACAGTTCCCAATGTGCTTAAGGAAATGTTCTCACCGGAACGCTTTCAAAGAGAAGGAGGCAGCCGTTATGAATATTCGCGTTAATGGGAAAGACGTGCAGTTATCAGAACAGGAAACGACAGTGGCTGATTTGCTCGATGTATATAAAGTGAAGAAAGTGTTTTCAGTTGTGGAAGTTAATCGGAAAATCATCAGTAAAAATGTTTATGAAACCACAAAGCTCTCCAATGGAGACGCTGTTGAAATTGTTCATTTTGTAGGAGGAGGATAATCATGTTAAAAATAGGTGCTAAACATTTCCATTCACGATTGATGTTAGGGACTGGCAAATACCCTAGTTTCAAAATGCAGAAAGAAGCAGTGGAAGCTTCAGAGACTGAGATATTGACCTTCACAGTAAGAAGGATGAACATTTTTGATGCTGATGAGCCTAACTTGCTGGAAGCACTTGATTTAGAAAAATACTCATTACTTCCGAATACAGCTGGAGCAAAAAATGCTGAAGAAGCCGTACGGATGGCCCGTCTTGCTTATGCATCCGGGTTGTGTGACATGATTAAAGTAGAAGTGATCGGTTGTGATAAAACATTGCTTCCTGATCCTTTTGAAACGATGAAAGCGTCTGTACAACTTTTAAGTGAAGGATTCACAGTGTTGACATACACCTCAGATGACGTGGTATTAGCCAAGCGTTTAGAAGAGGAGGGCGTTCATGCTGTCATGCCTGGGGCTTCACCAATCGGTTCTGGGCAGGGCATTATAAACCCGGGCAATCTTCAGTTTATCATTGAACAATCAGAAATACCTGTGATCGTTGATGCAGGGATAGGTTCCCCTAAAGATGCAGCATGGGCTATGGAGCTTGGGGCAGATGGCGTATTGTTGAATACAGCCGTTGCAGGGGCAGATGATCCTGTCAAGATGAGCGAGGCAATGAAGTTAGCCATCCGATCCGGGCGTTTAGGTTATGAAGCAGGCAGAATTAAGCAAAAAACATATGCGACAAAAAGCAGCCCGGAATACGGGATGATTGAATGATGAGGGACCGCTATTCACGACAGCAGCTTTTTTCAGCAATAGGTAATGAAGGACAGGATCTCCTCTCACGTAAACATGTGCTGATCGTAGGCGCAGGGGCTTTGGGGTGTGCCAATGCAGAAATGTTAGCAAGAGCAGGGGTCGGCAAATTGACACTTATCGATCGGGATTACATCGAGTGGAGCAATCTGGGGCGACAACAGCTTTATACAGAAGAAGATGCAACCCACACACGCCCGAAAGCAAAGGCTGCTGAGGAAAGGTTAAAAGCTATCAATTCTGAAATAGTAATAGAGGGCATTGCTGAAGATTTTCATGCAGAAAATGCTGAACGTTTGATACAGAATGTGGACATGGTCCTTGATGGCACGGATAATTTCGATACACGGTTTATCATCAACGATGTTACAGCAAAACATAAGGTCCCATGGGTTTACGGCGGCTGTTTGCAAAGTCATGGGGTTTCCCTCGGTATTATGCCAGGGGAAACTCCTTGCTTGCAATGCCTGATTGAACATGTACCTCAAAACGGGGGGACGTGCGATACGGTTGGTATCATTGGACCGGCTGTACAAATGACAGCTTCTTATCAAACGACCGAGTGTTTGAAGTATCTTACCGGCTCTCCATTTTCTTCCCGATTCATTTACTTTGATGTTTGGGAAGGGGAGCATTCTTCCATCAACGTAACGAACCTTTTAGACCCCCAATGTCATTCATGTTCTGAAAAGGCTGCTTACCCCTATTTACAAAAAGAAAAAGGGATGCAGACGGCGGTTCTTTGCGGGCGGGACACCATTCAAGTCAGACCAGAGAAGTCTGGAACTCGGTCGCTTCAGGAATTGAATAATCATCTGGCAGCTGTGACTGCAAAGCGTAAAGAGAATGGTGAACTTCTTATCTTTGAGGTAGAAGGAGTGAGATTCGTTGTTTTCAAAGGGGGAAGAACCTTGATTCATGGAGTCCACGATGTGACAAAAGCGAAGAAGCTGTACCATCGATATGTCGGAGTGTAATATCAGCCTGCCGACGTAAGTGAATGACTGACTTGGGAGAGTGGGCAAAGCGACATTAACTGCTGGCTTACAAAACCCGCGAAGATGGTGGCCACTGAAGAACTGCAACTTTCTGAGCTATGCATCAAAGAAAGGCCGGGCTGGACGATTATATCGTTCAACTCGGCTTCTTTATTTCGATAAGACATATATACCTTAAAGAAATCACTTTTTTCAGATAGGCCTCGTTGCTTCCACGAGGAGCGTTCGGTGGTGACGCCTGCGAGAACAGCGCGAGCCGAAGATCCACTTTGGTCAAATGATCTTCTTGACCAAGTTAGCTGAGGCCGTGCCCGCGGCAAGCATCTACCGACAAGCGATTCGTGAGAAGCAACAACAAACTTTAACAACTCTTCTGGATTGAGAAGGGTTTTTCAGTGGCCTCCGAAGATGTAGGGGATTTTTCGCAAATTTGAATGAAAAACACGTAGAAATCAGTAGTTCAGTTAACGGAGCCACACGAGGGTGTGTACTCCTTAATTGAACTACTATTTTTAATGTTTGTCTTAAGCCGAGGAATATTTATTCCCTATCAGGAGAAGAACATAGACTTTATGAATGAAAAGCGATAAAATCATAGTTTAAAAGATGGGAGAAGGTGGGGATACCTTACAAGGAACGGAAAATTGTAGAGTCAATCAGGAAGGTGTTTGAGTATTATGCTGCATAACCCAATAGGAAAAGAACGCTTGGCCCTGGCTTTTCTTCTCGGAATGCTGGGAATTCTTGGGCCATTGAATATTGATATGTATTTACCGAGCTTTCCCGGTATTGCATCAGACCTGGAAACAAACGCATCGCTCGTGCAGTTAAGTCTGACTTCGTGTTTGATCGGACTTGCAGTCGGACAACTTGTCGTCGGGCCAATGAGTGATGCACAAGGAAGAAGAAAACCGTTGATTGTTTTTATTTCTTTATTTGCTTTTGCCTCGCTCCTTTGTGCGTTGGCTCCGAATATCACCATATTAGTCATTGCGCGTTTCTTACAAGGATTCACTGCTTCTTCAGGTGTCGTTCTTTCCCGTGCCGTTGTGCGCGACGTATTTACAGGGAGAGAACTGACGAAGTTCTTCGCATTATTAATGGTCATCAATGCAACGGCTCCGATGATTGCGCCGATGACAGGGGGAGCGATTCTGCTTCTGCCGTTTGCTGCGTGGGAAACGATCTTTTACTTCTTAGCTTTTCTTGGCCTGTTGATCGTTTTGACGGTGACGGTAAAACTTGAAGAAACCCTGCCTGTCGAGAAACGGATTCCCAGTTCAATCAAGGAGTCTTTCCGCACCATCGGTCGTTTGTTTAAGGATCGATCGTTCATTGGTTATGCCCTGACCATCGGTTTTGTGCACGGAGGAAGCTTCGCCTACGTATCAGGAACACCGTTTGTGTACCAGGGTATCTATGAGGTATCGCCACAAGTTTTCAGTGTGTTGTTCGGTATCAATGGTCTAGCGATCATCACAGGGAGTTTTCTGATCGGCCGGTTAGGTGGAATCATCCATGAAAGAAGCTTGTTGCGTGCTGCGATCATCATCGCTGTCAGTGCCACCCTCTTCCTTTTAGTCATGACAATTATTGAAGGGCCACTGGCATCTCTGGTCATTCCGATCTTCATTTATATGACAGCAATGGGGATGGTGTTGACGAGTACCTTCACGCTGGCGATGGAACACCAGGCGCACAGGGCAGGAAGTGCAAGCGCGGTCTTGGGGATGCTGCCACTATTATTCGGAGCGACCGTTTCTCCACTTGTAGGCCTTGATGAGTCGACAGCTGTCCCGATGGGGGCGACTTTATTTATCACTGCTTCCATTGGTGCCGTGATGTTTTTCACCTTAACGAAGAAACCAGAAAGTTTCACATCATGAATGATTTGCTCTCAGCCTGGATCGTGCAGGCTGAGAGTTTTTTTATAGAAGGAAATAGCAAGCTTATCATTAGGAGTCGTTTCCATAGAGAAAGCCCACGCCATTTCTTGTCGAAGGTATCTCTTTTATGAATTGTTAGAACCCGTTTCCAATTCAACCGATCGGTTTACTATTTTGATAGGAAAGGATATAATTAACCACATGGTTGAACATAATAACGAAAATTTAGATGCAATCTTTCATGCTCTTGCGGACAGTACCAGAAGAGAGATGGTCAGTCTCGTTTCTGAGAAGGAACGTTCGGTTTCAGAAATGGCTGCCCCTTTTGACATGTCCTTAGCCGCTGCCTCAAAACATATTAAAGTATTGGAAAAAGCGAATTTGATTCACCGGAAGATAGAAGGGAGGAACCACATCTGCCGGCTCAATGCT